>NZ_JBMXYC010000006.1:0-11240 GCF_053996935.1 Candidatus Alkanophaga liquidiphilum | reverse complement strand
TCCTCAGCCGTCTTCTTACAAGAAAACCTCTTGCTACGCTCCACAGTCCTCCAATCTTTACCCTTGTCTATCATCTTAAGGATTTTATCAATAAATGCCTTCACCACACCTTCTCCGTCGCCTGACTCGACCAAGCACCCGCAATTTCCTAAAACTTCGGGAATGCTCGCCTTTTTAAACGCAACAACTGGCGTGCCGCACGCCATCGCCTCGAGCACCGGCAAGCCAAAGCCTTCATACTCGCTCGTGTGCAGGAAAACATCCGCAGCGTTATATAGCAGCGGCATTTCCTCCTCAGGCACCCAGCCTACACTTATCACCCCGTCGCCTTCTAGCAATTCTCCATACCCAGCCTTTATCATCTTCACATTTTCTCTTGCTGCCCTTAAACCGTCAAATATTCTTCTTGCTAAATCTAACCTTTTATGCTCCACGTTTGACGATACCACCAACACATGTCTGTCCTCCGGATTCAACCCAAACTTCCTCTTGCATTCAATCTTGTCCATCGGCTTGTATCTCTTATGGTCAACGCCTTGGTAAACAACGCTTATTCTTTCCTCCTCTATTCTCAGTAATCTTATTATCTCCCTCTTCGTAAATTCTGATATTGCAATTATCCTGTCCGCTTTTTTCAGCGCCCTTGGAGTGAATATGAACTGTATTCTCATTGAGACATCAGTTATTTCAGAAGGATACACCAGCGGCGCTAAATCATGCACGGTAACGATAAATTTCTTTGGTTTCTTAAGTCTGAAATAAACAGCAGGAGCAACGGTCTGAAAAGTTGCATGCACTATATCAGCATTGTTGCTTTTATAGAAAAACCATGAGAAGACAGTGCTCCCGAGAATCTTTCCATCACTTCGCCAAATCCTCTCTATATCCCAATCTTGCCTCAGCTCCTTTAAATGGCTGAACAACGCATCCTCATACTTTCGTAATGCATAAACGGGATGAGATCGCTTGGAGATATTCCAGTGTATAATTTTCACTCGTTTATTCATAAACTCTTTTCCTGTGCTCAAACTTGTGTAAAATTATCAAATCATCTTTAAGTTCATAGATTATTCTGAAAGGTGGAGTCCTTAGACTTCTCAGACCTGAAAGTTCGTATCTTAAAGGTTTTCCAATACTAGGATTATCTATTATCTTTTGAATACTTTTCTTTATTCTCATTTGCATTCTTCCGTCCCGCACTCTCTTCAAGTCGTTCTCAAATTCCTTGGTGTAAATTGCTTTCATCCCCAAATTTCATCGAGTTCCTCCACACTCTTTAACTCCTTGTATCTCCCAGCTTTTAGATCTTCTTCCGACCTCCTTATCCCCTCCATCAACTCCTCGTCACCCATTATCTCCAAAGTTTCAATGATGGCATCCATTTCCTCCCTCAGTTTTACCATATCTCTATACACAGCCGAAGCGACGCCGCCTTTTATATATTCCTTTTTTTCTACCTCCATTTTTCTCACCTACATTCATTAGTATTAGCCATTCAAAGAAATTCTTTTCCTCCTCCCGAGGGGCTTCAACCGTGAAGCTTAAGAGGTTGGGGAGTGTGCATGAGAAACTGCGCTCACATTCGTGCTGGGGCACCGCAGCCCCTGCCCAAAGCATGTAGCCGGGGCTCCTTCGATACACAGCCGCATATAAAAATATTGCTACCTCAAACATCCCGCCTCCCCCTAATTCATCCCCTCACTTGAGGGGCTTTCTTAGCGACATTCTGTAAAGTCTCATAAACCTCCTCAATTTTGTCAACCACACGCTCCCAGTCGTATTCGCTGACATCAGCGCTCACAGCCCTTCCCACGGCTCCCTTGATAATGGACGCAAGCCGACCTGCCGACAGCCTCTCGACGCAAACGGGAAGAACTCCGTCGAACTTCTCCGCAAGCTCCTTCAAACCCCCCTTGTCGTTCACGATTACGGGCTTCCCCGCCGCTAAAGCCTCCAATACAGTCATTCCGAATGCTTCCACGCTCGAAAGATTTACAAAAAGTGAACAAGTCTTCATCCACCCGTATTTCTCTTCATCCGAAATATATCCCAAAAATCTCACCCTCCCCTCCAAACCCAACTTATAAATTAAATTCTTCAAATTCCTCTCATACCTACCTTCCCCTCCAATGTAAAAATAAAAATCTTCAGGCAAATACCTCATCGCTTCTATCACAAAGTGAATATTCTTGTATTTCTCAAGTCTTCCAATGTATAAAATGAGCGCACCATCAAATTTAAAAGGCTTCGCTTTCTTTATTTCTTGCATGTCTATCCCATTTGGAATAACAACAATATCCTCTTCGCTGATTCCGAAATCCCTCTTCACTATTTCCTTTTCATAATTAGAAACGCATATAATCTTGTCTGTTCTTCTGAAAATTCCGGAGCCAATTAACTTGTAGGGTTTGTTCAAAAGGTCTCTGAGGGCAGTGCTACCAACTCCATGATAATGCGGCGTGAACACGAATTTCTTATTTCCCTTGGCTAAAGATGCGAGAAGAGCGGGAAATGCATGATAATTGTGCGCATGAATGACGTCAAAATCCGACTTTTTGAGATAGGAAAATATCTGGGGGGCGAAGAAGTAAGCGTTGTTCGGCGCTATTGCCTTAAATCGCCGCACTCGCACGCCGTTTATCTTTTCCTCCTTGCTGCCATCGGCGCAGATGACTTCAACATCATGCTTCGCCGCCAACCGCTCGCTTATCTCCTTCACGTGGTTTTCTACACCACCTCTGTTCGGATAATACCGATGACAGACTTGAGCTATTTTCATTTGCCCACTTGCCAGTCTCTAATCTCCTTATCCGGCTCCCAATACACTGTCGCCCTCTTTCTTAGCAACTCGCATATACCTTTCAAAAGAAACTTCTGCGTCTCTAACAGCACTCCTCCCCGTATCCCCAATACCATGAGCATTAACAAAATAGGCGATAAAAGCACAGGGAGCAAGATAATGACAAAAAAATTGAATGGGAACACTATTAAACCGAACTTACCATACTTGGGATTGAAGAGAATGTCTTTATTCCTCCACAAAAGTCTTATCAGCCCAGAAGCCCTCCTTACTTTCTGGTCTTCTCTACCCTTCATGGAGACACGTTCGTAATATAACACGTCAGGGTTTAGGATGCTCTTATAGCCCTGTCGTCTAATCTTCAAAGATATCTCGCTATCATCCGCTAAAGAATCCTCATCTATCGGCACGAAAAGCTTCTTCCTAAACGCCGTGAATGGTCCGTGTGCTATTATTGTGCTGTCTATTTTGGATTCCCATAATTGTATCTTTGTGTTGATAGCCCGGTAACTCTTCTCGTGTGCCGAGCCTATAGGGACGGCTCTTCCGGTGACGCAACCCACCCGCTCGTCCTCAAATGACTTTATTGCATGCTTCAATGCCTCCCTGTGCAACATCGCATCGCAGTCCGTCTTCACCACTATTTCCCCACTCGCTAAAGCATAGCCCTTGTTTAACCCGTAAGGCAGCCCTCTCCTCTCATCTTCGTGATATAAAATCAGTTTGACGCCCCTCTCCCCTCTGAAATATTCCTTAATCCGCTCCACAGTCCTATCAGTTGAACAGTCAGATATTATTATCTCTAAATCCTCCTTTGGGTAATCCAAAGCAAGTGTATTTTCTAATTTCTGTATGATCACATTTTCTTCGTTATATGTTGGTATTACTATTGAGACTCGCATCCTGAACTTTAATTTGTCCTCCATAAATACCATCTTAACGCAAGTCGTAAGTGGACGCTGCAAGTTTATAAGAAGGGAAGAAAGGAACAAAAAAGGATGGGTAAAATTTGCATCCTCTGCATCGAAGGCACGAATTGCGAGTGGGAGACGGCGCTCTGCTTTAAGCGGCTCGGCGCCGTCCCGGAAATCGTGCACCTCAAACAACTCACCGGCGCCGTCCGTGAGAAAGACCGCCGCAACCTCCTCGATTACGACTGCCTCGTCATCCCTGGCGGCTTCTCCGCCGGCGACTACGTGCGTGCGGGCGCCATCTTCGCAGCCAGAATACTCGGCAACCTTGAGGAGCTTAAGGCCTTCGTCGAGGAGGGGCGTCCCGTCCTCGGAATCTGTAACGGCTTCCAAGTGCTCGTGGAGCTCGGCTTGCTCCCCGGCATCGCAGGCGAGCGTGCGGCGCTCACGATAAACGACTCCGCTCGTTTCGAGTGCCGCCCGGCGCTCCTGAAGCATGAAAATCAGGGCAAGTGCATCTTCACGAGGAAAATTCCAAGCGGGCGCATTTTGAAAATGCCGTGCGCCCACGCCGAGGGCAAATTCTTCATAGCCGAGGAACGTCGTGCCGAAGTCCTCAAAATCATGGAAGCGAACGACCAGATAGTCTTCAGATATGTCGACGCTGACGGACACTACGCCGGCTACCCCTGGAACCCCAACGGCTCCATCGATAACATCGCCGCCATCTGCAACCCCGATGGCAACGTTTTGGGGCTGATGCCGCACCCAGAAAGGGCATTCTACGCATACACGAGCGCAGACTGGACAAGAGAAAAAGCCTCCGACCAAGGGGACGGCAAACTTATTTTCGAGGCAGTCTTAAAGCACATACGACATTCCGCTTTGCGCCCCTGTTAATCTTCTTCGACGTCCGCCGCAAACTCCAATAAACCACGCTTCATTTCCTTATATATTATCTTTTGGGGCTTTAATTCCTCAATGCACACATCAAACGCCCTTTTAGCTTTATCCGCACTTTCGCAGGAGTATATATCAAGAGAGGCATATCTAAGCTCTGGCCATGTGTGTATAGATATATGAGAAGATGACAGTAAGATAACGCCGCTCGCACCATGCGGTTTGAACTGGTAATAAGCTTCCCCCACCTTCTTGAGCCCACTTTTTTCAATAGCCCGGTCCATTATCGCCTTTATGGCCTCCGCATGCTTCAGCAGCTCTTCTGGACACTCGTAAAATTCAGCAATTATGTGCGTGCCCACTATCATCTTTCTCACCTCTATGTCGTTGAATCGAAGGATAAATATAAAGATGACGCTGCTGGCAGCAGGATGGCCCCCATAACGCATATATAAACTATATATGCGATATATATATGCAACATATTTATAGAGAGGGCATCAAGGGTTTCTGATGGACCGAGAAAAGCTGGTGGAAACGCTCCTGCTCGGTCTCGCCACTTCTGCGATCTTTATAGTCATTTTTATCATAATTTTCATGCTGAAAGAGAGCTTCCCCGTCTTCCTCGAATATGGCTTTGATTTCGTATTCGGGACCCTCTGGAAGCCCGCCGCCGGCTCCTTTGGTATATTCCCCATGATCGTTGCAACGATCCTCGTCAGTGGTCTTGCGCTCCTGATAGCAGCGCCGCTCGGCGTCGCCTGCGCCATTTTTCTGGCTGAATATGCGCCACTGCTCGTCAGGAACGTGGTGAAGCCGGTCGTGGAAATGCTCGTTGGCATTCCGTCGGTCATCATAGGCTTCTTTGGACTCATGGTCATCGTTCCTTTCTTAAGGGCGCACCTCGGCGGCTACGGGCTTTGTCTGCTCGCCGGCGGCATCACACTCGCAATAATGACGCTGCCACACGTCGTCAGCATCTCCGAAGACGCCATCAGAGCAGTGCCCCGCTCATACAGGGAAGCGTCGTTAGCGCTCGGAGCGACTAAGTGGACCACCATCCGCAGAGTCATACTGCCGAGCGCAAAGTCAGGAGTTCTCGCGGCAATCATTCTCGGCATGGGGCGAGCAGTCGGCGAGACGATGGCGGTGCTCATGGTCGTTGGAAATCCGGAGACGCCGTGGATTCCTACGTCGCTTTTAGACCCGGTTCGCCCCCTAACGTCCACGATAATCCTTGAGATTGAATATGCGCTCTGGGGCTCCATGCACGAGCGCTCCTTGTTTGCCATCGGCGTCGTCCTCTTCGTCATCGTCGCCATCCTCAACCTGATAGCCGTGAGAATTATAAAGAAGGGGGTCCTGCCGTGATGCGGGAAAAAGTTCCGGAAGTGTTCATCTTCATATCTGCACCCGTCGTAGTGCTTGTATTCCTCGTAATACTCGGCTACATCTTCGCTAACGGCGCACGAGTCATAAGCCTTGAGTTCCTACTGAGCACCCCGAGGATGGCAGGCATGGAAGGCGGGATATTCCCAATGATTGTTGGGAGCGTTTACGTGGTTGCAGTCTGTATGGTGTTTGCGGTGCCCTTAGGCATCGGCGCCGCCATTTATCTTGCGGAATATGCGCCTGAGAACGCCATCACAGACACGATACGGTTTTTTGTGGACTGCCTTGCGGGCATTCCCTCTATAGTCATAGGACTCTTCGGGCTGACATTCCTCGTTCATTTCTTGAATCTTGGCTATTCTATACTCGCTGCAGGCATCGCACTGGCGTTCATGATTTTACCGTGGACGGTGCGCGTCTCCGAAGAAGCTATAAAGGCGGTGCCCCGCTCATACAGGGAAGCGTCGTTAGCGCTCGGAGCGACTAAGTGGACCACCATCCACAAGGTCGTGCTCAAGAGCGCAATGCCCGGTATCATCACCGGTGTGCTCTTAGGGCTAGGAAGAGCCATCGGCGAGACCGCCGTCCTCCTGCTCACGCTCGGCTCCGCTGCCAGCGCCTTCATCCCGACGTCGCCATTTGACTCCGCAGGCACGCTCCCCGTCTTTCTTTACGTGCTTGCGACGCAGGGCAACACCGCCAACGCCTACGCACGTGCCTGCGGCACGGCTCTCGTCCTCCTTGCTATATTCCTTGTCGTGAACATCCTCGCCATATACGTAAGAAACAAGCATATGAAGTATGAGGGGTGGTGAAAACGGGAGACAAGATAGAAACGAGGGATTTAAACGTGCATTACGGGAGCTTCCACGCAATTAAGAGTGTGAGCTTGAAAATACCAGAAAACAAAGTAACGGCGCTCATCGGACCTTCGGGCTGCGGGAAGACGACGTTCTTACGGTGCATAAACAGGATGATCGAGCTGACGGACAACGCCAGAGTCAGCGGCGAAGTCCTGCTCGACGGCATGAACGTTTATGACAAAGACGTGGACGTCATAGCGTTGCGTCGCCGCATCGGCATGGTCTTCCAGCAGCCAAACCCCTTCCCTATGAGCATTTACGAGAACATCGCTTACGGTCCGAAGATACACGGCGTCAGAGACAAGAATAACCTCGATGTGATCGTCAGGGAGAGCCTCGAGCGCGCAGCGCTCTGGGACGAGGTCAAGGGCAAGCTCCACGAGAACGCCCTCCGCCTCTCAGGCGGGCAGCAGCAAAGGCTCTGCATCGCAAGAGCGCTGGCGGTCGAGCCTGAAGTTATACTTTTTGATGAGCCGTGTGCGTCGCTCGACCCAATCTCGACGGCAAAAATCGAAGCGCTGATTCGGGAGCTGAGCCGCGACTATACCATCGTCATCGTAACGCATAACATGCACCAAGCCGCCCGCATCTCAGATTACACGGCGTTCTTCATGCTCGGCGAGCTTATAGAGTGCGGAAGCACCCCCCAAATCTTCGAAAAACCCAAAGACAAAAGAACCGAAGCCTACATCACAGGAAGGTTCGGCTGAGCGCTCCTTCATCCTGCTCCCGGAACGTCGCCGCATGGCGCGCTAAGAGTGTCGAGCATCCTACGTCCTCGCAAGAGCTTAGTTAATTAGGGGCGAAATCACGTTCATGAGAGTCAAGGTCTTGAGCATTCGGGAATTGGATGCGGCTAAGTTGTCTTTAAAAAGGCGTTCTGAGATTTTAAAAGTAATGCCGAACGTCCGCAGAATCGTTGAGGACGTCAAGCGGGAGGGCGACGCCGCTGTCCTCAGATATGCGGAGCGTTTCGACGGCGTCCGCCTTGACAAGTTGGAAGTTGACTGCGAAGAAATAAACGAGGCGAAGGAGAATATTGATGACGAGCTTCTAAAAAGTTTGGAAAATGCAGCGAAACGCATAAAGCGATTTCACTGCAGGCAACGCCGAGCCTCATGGTTCGAGGAGCTCACGAGCGGCGAGGGCATCTTCCTCGGCGAGCTCTTCGTGCCGCTAAGCACCGTCGGCGCCTACGTGCCTGCGGGCTATCCTTCAACGGCGCTCATGACCGTGATACCGGCGAAGGTCGCAGGTGTCGAGAACATCATGGTTTGCACGCCACCCCGCCGTGACGGCAAGGCGGACCCGATAAGCGTCGTCGCCGCCGAGATTGCGGGCGCCTCGAAAATTTACAAGGTCGGGGGCGCTCAGGCGATTGCGGCGCTCGCCTTCGGCACCAAGAGTATTCCAAAGGTTGAGAAAATTGTGGGTCCGGGCAACGTTTACGTGACCGCCGCAAAAATCCTCGTGCAGGGCGATGTCGAGATAGATTTTCCGGCAGGACCGTCAGAGGTGCTCATCATCGCCGACGACGGTGCAGACGCAATGCATGTCGCTGCAGACATGCTCGCACAGGCAGAACATGGCGAAAACTCCTTGTCCTTACTTCTAACTACGTCGGAGGCATTGGCTAAGCGTGTTGAGGAGATTGTGCGGGCTAAAGTTACGCAAACTGAAACTGAAGGTGGCGATGGCCTCGGGGACGTGCTCATACTCTCCGCCGAGAGCTTAGACGAATGCATTAAATTCGCCAACGGGTATGCTGCGGAGCATGTTGAAATCATGACTGAGAGCCCGCTGGAGGTTTTGCTGAAACTTAGAAATGCGGGTGCGGTTTTCATCGGCGGATACTCGCCCGTCGCCGCCGGCGATTATACCTCAGGGGCGAATCACGTCCTCCCGACGGCTGGCTACGCACGAGTCTTCTCAGGACTCGGCGTCGAGCACTTCATGAAGAGAATAAGCGTCCAGATGCTGACTAAGGAGGGGCTTGCGAAAATCAAGGACGACGTCATCAAAATCGCAAACGCAGAACACATGCGCTGGCATGCGAAATCTGTGGAGGTCAGGTTCTGAAGCGCCACTTCGCTCTCGTCTCTCAAAACTCATTCACGTGCCATACATCTTGGAGAACCCCATAAGGTCAGCGAGCATTGACATCAAGTCAAGGCCCCTGAGCCGGCAGAGCCCGCCACGAGCCGCAGAAAGCTCGTCGAAGCGAGAAACGTCGTCATACCTGACGCCTTCGCCGTGAATGAGCAGAGGAACTGGGTCACCGCTGTGTCTTTTCACGCTCACAGGCGTACTATGGTCCGCCGTCACCGCAATGAGTATGTCGCCCTCCGCCCCCCTCCGTATTTCCGCCACAAGTTCCTCGTCAATCCGCTCTAACATCCGCCTTTTTCCCTCGAAGTCGCCGTCGTGCCCGAAGTTGTCAGTTGCTTTCACATGAATGAAAACAAAGTCGTAGTCTTTCAGAGCTTTCAGCGCCGCCCTCGCCTTCGCTTTTAGGTCCGTATTCTGGTCGCCTGTTGCGTTTTCGACGTGGAGCACATTCATGCCGATGAACCGGGCGACGCCCTTATACAACGAGGCGCCGGCGACACACGCCGCCCTGAATCCCCAGCGCTCCTCAAAACGCTCAACCCTGAAAAACTCGCCAGCACCCCGCAACAAGAGAATGTTGGCAGGCGGCTCTCCCCGCTCTTCCCGCTCCTTATTCGCGGGATGCTCCTTCAAAATTTCGTGAGAGCGACGCAGGAACTCGTTCACGATGACGGCGGTGCGCCTTGCGGCGGTGTCATCGCTCAGCGGCTTGCACTCCAAAACTTTAGCGGCGTCGGCATGTGGGTCACAGTCCGAAACGTCCTTTGACAGCTTTATGCCTTCTTCTAAGGGTCGCAGCACCACCGCACACCGGTGCCCAACAGTGTTACGCAGGATGACCCGCACGCCGTCTATTTCCATGCCGTCTATCGCAGCTTCTAGCCGCTTGTCGCCCTTTCTCCCCGCACGCCTGTCTTTAATTACGAGGCGTTCGTCCACGGTTGCGAAATTCGCCCTGAAGGCGACGTCGCCCTCTCGCAGCTCCAAGCCGGCGCCGAGAGCTTCGAAGACGCCACGCCCCGCGTAATGTTCATAGGGGTCGTAGCCGAGGATTGCGAGATGCGCGGTGTCGCTTCCCGGCACGATTCCCGGTGAGATTATGTCCATGATGCCATTAACGCCGCCAGTAGCTAACTCGTTAAGGTTCGGCGTCTTCGCCGCACTAAGCGGCGTCTCGCCATGTACAGGGCGGTCGCCCATGCCGTCACAGACTATTAAAACGGCTTTCATCTCAATCACCGCTACTTGCCGCTGGCGATAAGCTTGAAATCCTCCTCAGGGATTTCCCGCATGGCTTTCCCCATGAGGTGCCCCGACCACTTTCTTTTGTTTTTCACAAACTTCAGCTTCGGAATCAACGGCTTAAACCCCACTGGCTTCTTGAAGACCTTAAGCGGCTTGAGCTTGATCCTGTAGGGGAACGTTTCGTCGCCCATGCCCTTTGGCGTCTTGAAGATTCTCGTCGCATCCTTGAAGACGGATGACGCCGCCTCATAAATACCCGCGACCCTTGATTCCCGAATTTCGTCGTCCACTTTCTCCTGCTTTAAGTATATCAGAAGCTTGTCACCGAGCCTCACCCTCGAGATCGTGTTCTTGTGACGTTCGGAGACGCCCCAGATATTTTTCTTCCTAATCACCTCCCAATTCGCCTCGTCAGCTATGCAGAGCCAATACCTCATTCTACCCCCCCCCATACTATATAGACGATTTGTTATGGGTTTGCTGACAGTCCTAAGTTTAGATAACATTCGCATACAGTTACAACTAAGATCGCCAGCTTTATATATGCTGGGAATCAAAAGAATACGAGGGCGGAAAGACGCGAAGCCGAGAGGCTGATGAGCGTGAGGAGAGCCGTCTGTGGGGACTTCCGCTCCGCTTGCCCCGAATGCCATCTATGACGAACGGAGTGGCGGAGATGGGAGGCTCTCGATGACGCATCGAATGTCATCGAAAGCCAAAACGGTCTGACTTGGAAGTTTCATAACCGAAAGGCCGCGCGCGGGCGTACGTGCACCGGTGCCCTCGCGTCGGCGGCTCCATGCTTTCACGACGCCGACTCCAGCGGCCTTTACTGGAAGCATGGACCTATAGCTAGCAGTTGCAAAGCCGCTCTTGCTTAGTGCAGAAGGGTTGTCAGCTTCTCCCGTCTGAAGGCGGGAGCTTGCTCTCGGAGGGGAGATGTTGCCAACAACCCTCATCGAGCCGGACACGGGGGCTGACATCCCCGCCAACTCTGGAACTCGGGGTTGGGTGCTGAGA
>NZ_JBMXYC010000005.1:0-21240 GCF_053996935.1 Candidatus Alkanophaga liquidiphilum | reverse complement strand
ATCTTCTTCTCCAGATTCGGAAAGAAAAATGAATTCGTTTTTGCGACTATCGTAGTATAAGTTATGATATAGTCTAAATTCCTCACTTATTTCCACATCCTCTTTCCACCGTCCATGAAATGATCTGTATATTACAAGTGGTTCAAATGGTATTTCTCTACGAATACCTCCAAATCGCTCATAATGAATAGCACCATCAAGTCCTTCCTGCCAAAAACCCGGATGTCCATATCCAATTTCTATATCCCAATCAGAATGTCCGAGGACTTTTTGTATAAAATCTTTTTTATTGGGAACAAGACCGCAAAATGTGCTGTAATCTCCTTTTTTTTCTTTATGGAGATCAAACACCGTTATCCACGGGTCTGTTAGCCGATTTCTTGAGAGTTCTTTTTGCCAATCCACAAACTTTAAGAATTGTATTTCACCCATTTATAATTACCTCCTATGACCTACCTTTAGGCAGATGGCGTATAACTCGTTCATATACGCATTGCGTATATCATGCCACTTTGGAATTATATCTGCATTGCGTATATACTCATTCTGGATGCTCCTCACCTCCCAGCATATCCAGCGGACTCTTAATCTTACTCAGATTTTTAGTGCTCACGTGAGTATAAATCTCTGTCGTTTTTGAACTTTTGTGACCAAGCAACTCCTGAATGTATCTCAGATCAACTCCACTTTCGAGTAAATGGGTTGCGAATGAATGCCTCAAGGAATGAACTGTAGCATCCTTTTTAATGCCAGCTTTATTTCTTGCTCTCTCAAAGATTGCCTGAACAGTCCTCGTTGAAATGTGCCTGTCTTTTCTCTGTCCCGGAAACAGCCACTTTTCTGGCCTGTACTTTCCAACGTATTCTTTGAAGGTTTTTAACACAATCTCAGAAAGGATTGTATAGCGATCCTTCCTGCCCTTTCCACCCCTTATTCTGATCAATTTTCTCTTCGCATCGATGTCTTCGATTTTAAGCTTTACAACTTCTCCAACTCTCAAACCGGTAGAATACATGAGCATCAGGATCAGCCTGTGCTTGGGATTTGTAACGGAAGATAAAATTCTTGAAACTTCCTCCTGACTCAAAACAACAGGCAGCTTTTTGTCTTTCTTTGGTCTCCTTATCATATAAGCAAATCTTCGCTTTAGCACTTCGTCATAGTAAAACTTCAGCGCATTTATTGCTATGTTTAAAGTTGATGCTGAAGCATTCTTCTTTTCTGCCAGATAATACAGATAATCCCTAATATCTTCATTTGATACCTGATGCGGTGTTTTATTGCTGAATTTCAGAAATTCTTCATTGTAATGCAGATAAAGCTTTATAGTTCTCCTGCTGTACTTTCTTACCATCAGCTCTTTTCTCAGATCATAAAGCCAGACAGAAGGATCAACTTCAATTCTACTGCCATCAAATGCTGACAGAAGGCTTTCAAGTTCAGAATAAGGAATGCTCCAGTATTTTTCATCGTGGTGCCACTTATACCCTTTAACACTCTTAATTTTCGCAATGTAATCTGGATTGTAAGGAAATTTTACTACAATGTCATTGTTGCCCCTTTCAACCCTTACCACGCATCTTGAGGACCTCATGTCCTCTCAGTAGCATTGCGCAGACCCGCCCTCACATCTGGCGGGCTTCCAGAGCTTTTAAGGGCATCATAGCATATAAATTTTTCGCCGAGCTCCTCTTAGTTAGCCTGCTCAGAACAACATCAGCCCAGCTCCTTACGCTTCACCTGCAACCCTTACATCCCAACAAAGCCGTTGTAAAGTTGATGAAGAAGGAGCTAACCGACAGGGTCGGGCGTGTCATGGTGCTGGTCCCGCCGGTCCGTTCCTCTTCGGCGTCGAGCGTCGCATTGAGATCATCGACTACAATTTTTACATCGACAAGTACCCGGTGACGAACGAGGACTTCTGGCGTTTCGTGGAGAAGACCGCCTTCATCCCGAAGGAGAGCCCCCGCTACCTTTACTTCAGAGAGGCGGCAGCCACCAAGCCCGACCACCCCGTGGCGGGCGTGAGCTGGTACGAAGCCCACGCTTACGCGTCGTGGGCAGGCAAGAGACTGCCGACGAGCAGGGAGTGGGAGAAAGCCGCCCGCGGCACCGACGGCAGACTCTACCCCTGGGGCAACGAGTTTTCGGAGAAGAAGTGCAACAGCCTCGAATTCGGAATCGGCGACACGACGCCCGTCCACAAGTACCACGGCGGCGTCAGCCCTTACGGCTGCTACGACATGGTCGGGAACGTCTTTGAGTGGGTTGACGATTGGGCGACGCACCCCCGCTTCTCGCCTCTGCCCTATTCGGAGAGGATAAACAGAGGCGGCTCGTATAACCAACCGACCGAAGGAGCACACGACCTGCGTCCACATCGAGCGGACCCGCCACACTTCATCATGCGCGATGTCGGCTTCAGGTGCGCATTCTCATACAGAAGTCCCAAGGAGTGGAAAATAGACTACGTGCTTTGACTTTGACGACCACGCCTCAAACCGGACGTTTCTACCAGCCGAACTGCCACTCTGCGGCGTCGTGCGACACGAGTTCGCCGGTCGTCGGGTCGAAGATGGCGGCGTGCCACACGTACGTGCCGGGGAGTATGTACGGCAGCCTGAAGCTCAGGAACGCCGGATTACTGTAATCGAGGTTTGCGGGCAGCGTCACGTGCCTATAGACGATTGGGAAGCTCATGCCGTACGGCTGCATTTCGAGCCAGATTGCAAACCGGCAGTTGAAAGGCTTGGCGTCCGGATTCGTAACTCTGAGCCCTACGTTCATTGCGTCAAACACGTAGTACGTCTGCTTGTCCGTCCATATCTCCACGCTTGGCGGCGCCGGAGGCGCAATGGTCACGTTATACACAAACGCACGAGCCTCAGGAAGGTAAAGGAACGCCGATTTCAAATCCTCTTTCGCATATTTAAACGCTTTCTTCTCTTCTGGTGTCGCCGTCCCGGTCTTGCATTTCTTTCGCAAATCAAAGAATCGCTCTGGGAATATGTCTTCTCTCGCCTCAACATGAACTTCATACTCGCTTGACTTCTGAATGAATGTGTAAGCGTAGTTCTCAACGCTCAAATTCACTGTGTCCGTTCCCGCAGGAGGCTCAATTCTCAAATTCTCGCTGCCAAAAATGTATTCAAATGTTTGTCTGTGCCCCTTTGATGGATGAGCGCAGATGACTTCAATGTCGCCTCTCACCGGCTTCTCAAATTTTGAGAGTGCGAGCTGCGTAGCCCTGAACGCCGCCGCAACGCAAGGACAAATTTCGCCATGATACTCGCCGACCTCCTCAATTGTGATGTTCAAAAGCGTTTCGCCATCGTAGTCGTAAATCTGCAGAACAAATGTTGAAATCTCCTTGCTCGCTGAAATCTCCACCCATTTCACCATGTTTTCGTGAGGGCAGAGCGCTTTGCTACCGTTGTATTTGTATGTTAAGTTTTCAAGAAGCATCGGAATGTAAGTTTTCGTGAAGAATCCCACGCTCACCATGTTCGCAACGACGACAGGCGTTGAGTTCACGCTCACATTCTCAACAACTGCTCGCAGTCCAAGCTCTGGATGTATAGTTTCGTTGTCCTCAACAGGCAAATGAATGAAACCGAAGCGCACATCTTCGATTGAAATGCCCTTCCGATGCCTCAAAATGAGTTTTATCTGCTCCGCAAGCGACTCGTGGCTCTCAATCCATTTTTCAAAGTAAGTGGCGTTGGAGCAGCCGTGAGATGCGAAGACAACTGTCTCGTTCTCCGCCTCAGAAATGAGCTCTGCTGCGTTCTCCGCAAGCGTCTGTGCGAGCAATGAGCTGTTGTCCAACGCATCCGTGAGAACGATTTCCGCAGTCGTGTTCACTGGAATCAGCTCCTCCTCTGGAGGCGTTTCTCGGAGGCGTAGAACATACTTTATCTCCTCTATATGACCGCTGTGTGACGAGATGAACAAAGGAACTGCAACAATTTTCGTGACATTATGCTCGTTCAACCTGTCAACTACAATGTTTATCGTTTCATTCGGCACAAACTCTAAAAATCCAAGCTCAACAGGATATGGAAGCTCTGAAGCAACGCTGCGAACAACCTCACGAACAGGCTCGCACCATGTCCCTCTGGGACTGCCGTGTGCAATTACAAGTATGCCAACGCTCTCATTTCCTTCACCTTTCCCCGCTGTTCCCATGCTTTCGCCGCTTTGCGCCGCTTCTGCTTGCGCTTCTGCTGCCGCTCCTTGCAATTCCTCATACATGCATTGATGCGGTGCGTGCAACGCAACCGAGAGCGAAAACAGCACTGAAGAAACTGCCGATATTAGAACGGCAGTAACAATCAACATCTTGACCTTTCGCATCATCTCCCGCATCACCTCCCAATTACAAGGTTGCTAGAGTTAGGAATTCAAAAATTTTGCCCTAAAATTCTTAGATTTCAAAAATCTGTCCTAATTATTTGCTCGAAATAAGTTTCCCTGCTCCTCCACGCCTTCTTGCGCCGACAACGCCACGACACACTTTATCTTGCAGGCACTGCATTCGCCCCCTACTCGCCCCGTCGCACCGCAAATGCTTGCGGTTATCTACACCGACGACATGAAACATCAAGAGGCGGCGAAAATCTCCGCATCCTCGCAGAACCACTGCCCCAATTCACGCTTTATTTCCTCAAAATGCCTCTCTACACCCCCTATTGTCATCATATACCATTCTTCCGCAGATAACTTCCTCAAAAGCTTGGCTAAATCCCTCAAAACCCTGCTCATCTCCTCTGCTCTCACCTTCACTCCACCTCCTTTTCTCCTCCCCCTTTTATTCATCGCACCTGCTCCGCATGCTCCTCGCATCTCTGGCATTCCTCATTAGACGTGCAAATAATTTTCCCTAAAAAATGTAGGCTAATGCGGTAAAATCAAAAACTACACCCTCTCTCCGCATCGCAGAGCATCCTTTGTGGGATACAGACGGGAAACGAGCTGCGTGTGGCATGAGATCGATGCATGATCCTCGTGTTATGAGAATGCATGCGGGTCTCAAAGGCGAACTGCACAAAACACTTGGAAAGAGGTCTGAGCAAACTTTGTGCATAAGCGTTAACTAGAAGTATCATACTCGCAAGCCCTCTTCACAGAGCATCTCAAAATGTTTGAGTGGCAATGGCGGGACACGGCACGAGCGAAATCCACAAGATTCTTTATTTGCTCATCGTCTTCGGATGCAATTCATACCCCATCACGCAAGCGTCCCCACTCGCCGGAAAGAACTCGCAGGATTTCAAGGAATTTGTGGATTGCCTCGTGACGCCCCGCAACGACTTCTCCGATTCAGCACCCGCTCAGTGAGCTAAATACCACCATGCTTGCGATATTCTATTCTATAAGCCCCATCACTCAACCGCCCACACCCCCCAACGCCTCTGCGGTGTCTTCACGGGCAACGCCATTATGCTCCGATAATGCTCGGTAATTGCTCTCATTGTCTGTTTCGGCATTTTTAGTGAATGACATGATAGGGAGGGGATTGCATGTGTTCATGGATGATGCCATCGACTTCTTGGTTAGGGATGCTGATATAAACTTCACTAGCAAATGAAAGACTATGAGGAAAGGAGGCAACGGGAGACACATAACGTTACCAAAGACTGATCGGAGACGCCCCGGCAATCAGCTGCAGTTTAAGTCCGCACGCTGGAGTTTTGTAAAACAATTACTAAGTATTTCGTGTAACTCACTCACCATGTGTTCAGCCTCTTCGACCCCTATGGCTTCGGCTATGGACACGTCAAGTTCACGTCTGTATTCCTTACCCAATTGCCCCCAAAGTGGCGGCAAGTCTCTATACAATATTTGATCAACCTTTTTAACGACCTCCAGCAAATCCTCGTCGCTCATCGCACGCACGTCGACTGCCGGCAGCTCAAGATAGTCATTTTCTAAGAACCTAGTCCACGTCTCCGAGATCCTTCTGCCTAGTAGCGCCAATACCGAAATGAAGATAGTGCTGTTGAACCAGGCGACGAGGAACTTGGCAATCCTTCCGCTCACCCCTCTGACCATATAAAAGTTCTTGGAGGCTGCTACTTCCCTCTCTGCGTAATTCGCAAACACGCCCCTGTTCCTGAACAGCAAGTCCACCTTGTCCGGCATAAAAACCTGTCCGAACGGCTTTTTCGTCGTCATCTGCCTGCGCACGTGACTATACCAGTATTCACCGTATGCGTTCACCGCAGGCTTTGCCGTGCCGGAGCCGACCCCCCACTTGATATACTCCCGCAGGTCGCCCGGCAGCTCGTCAAGCCCGACCGGGGGCACCGAAAGCATGTAGCTATCGACAGCCGCTCCGATCCTGCGACCGTAAAGGCTCGGCTTGCGGAGCGTCCGCACCAAAAACTCCTTCCCTATGCTCAATTCCTCCCCGCCCCCGTCCCCGCCTCGTATTACCACAAATCCGTTTTCCTCTTCGACGACACTCCAGTACTTATTCGGAATGAAGAAGAACTCGGGTCCATACATTTCCACCCCTCTGACGATGCTGCTCCTCCCCAGCACGTCGCTCCAATAGCCCAACGTGCCCCTCTTCAGTCCCTGCTTGAATACACTGGTTACGATGTGTCTCAACTCGTCCTCCCCAAAGAGCGCCAGCCAATTGATGTCAAGAAATCGAGGCAGGCTTCGAACGTCGAAAAAGTTCGTTTTGAGGCGTGCTCCGCCTTTTACACCCGCTGCGACCCCAGTGGTCCGCATCGCAATTTCGGCAGCCCGCTCGACGTCGTCCTCCGCATCCAGCTCGATGAAAGCCGTCAGCTCGCCCTCATTCCCGTCCTTGATAGCCACTGTGATGATTTCTTTAAACCCGCTGTCCTCTGAAAACGACGGTCTTGCCGTGCTTCCCACGACCGCAAGCAGCCTGTGCTTCTTCCTCAGGAGAGACTTGTACCCCTCGCCGTATATCGTGTAAAACGTGGAGGCTGGGAGGACGGATGCAACTAAGCCCCCTTCTTTCAAAACGTAGTCGGAAAGAAACATGGAAAGGGTCTGGAGGCTGCTCTCCTTCCTAGTTATATATTTCCCATATCCCAGCCCGCTTACGACCTTGAGCAAATAATTACGGTAGCTTTTTTCCAAATATTTCCATCTGGTGAACGGCGGGTTCGTGAGTATGACGTCTGCTTTAGGCAGCCCGGCAAACGGCACCTCCTCGAACGCATCCCCAACCAGCACGGTGACGACGCTCCGCCTCCCGCCAGCCGCTTTCAACAGCGAGGCATACGCGACCAACGCCGGCAGCGGCAGCGGCTCAACCCCCCAAACCCTTAACACCCTCTCAGCTCCTATATTTTCGACCGCAGCCGTTAAAGTGCGCCCGGAACCGAGAAAAGGGTCTGCAAGGACGGCGCCCCGCCTCTCAGAGCGCTCTAAATACTCTTGGGCGACCGACGCCATGAAGCGGACGCCCTGCCGTGCAGTATAATAAGCTGCAAACCTCTTTCTCTCCGCCTGTGGGATCAACTTCTGCACCCTGACTTGACACTCTTCGATGGGAGCGCTCGCCTTTTGCAGCTCCGCTTCGAGGAATTCAAGCTCGTCAGAACTCAACCTGCTCAGCGCCGGCAGCACCGGCGCGTCCCACGCCGCTAACGCCTCCAACTGCTCGCCGCTGCACTCCAATATAGTCTTTAAGCCTGCTACGAGAATCTGAAAGCTCTCCTCAGCAGCCGCATCTATTCCTAACTTCCTCAGTATTTCCTGCTTCACCGCTTTCATCTGCGCCCCTCAACCGCTCTCGCTGCTGACGCCGCAACTCTCACACGTATTCTTCCCTCAGCCCAGAGAGGAACTCGTGCAGGAAGCCTGTTCGCTTCCTCGCAGCTACGCTTTCGAGCCAGCTTTCCACTTTCGGTATGGATTTTTCGACCTTAATCACGCCGACGCGGCACGCGTGCTCGCAGGCGCCGCAATACATGCAGAACTCCTCAGCCACCGCTATTTTTCCCTTGTTCGGGTCCTTCGGCACGAACCACGCCCTCGCCGGGCACACGTTCACGCACGCTCGGCAACCCTGCGGGTCGCATTCCCCGTATTTCTCCTCCACAATCCATACCTTGCCGAAAAATGGCTTCCACACCGAAATAGCGTCGTAAGGGCAGATGAAGGCGCACCAGCCGCAGCCGATGCACAGCTCCTCGTCAATCTCGATGCCGCCACCAAAAACTTCCATTAATTCCTTTAACCTCTCTCCAGGCACCCTAAGCGGCGACTTAACCGAGATTGCCCCCTCGGGACATATATACTCGCAGAGACCGCAAAAGTCGCACGCTTCTTCATCGAAAAACACGTCGTCGAAGGGCATAGGCTCCTCTGCGGTTACTTCCCTCTTGAACATCAAGAAGGCGTCACAAAACTCCGCACACACGCCGCAAAGGTTGCATCGCTCCTTATCTATCCTCAGTTTGTTTTTCTCCCAAGTCCCTGCCGCCTCTAAAACAAGCCCCCGCTCCAGCCAAAACGGCAAAATGTCACTCCTTCTGACTATTTTTAGCTTTATAGCCTCCCTCGGACACACGTTCTTGCAGAGCGCGCACGGCACGCACCGCTCGTTGACCTCAGGCTTCACGCTCACGCTCGGAAACTCGTTCAGCGAGCGTATGTTCTTTTCTTTAATTTCACCGTCCTCTGAGACCAAAATAAACATCTCAAAAGCTCTAAAGATGCAAAACGCCGCACACGCACCGCAAAACACGCATTTATCGTGCTCTATCATCACGGGCGGCGCATCGAAGCCCGCCACGATTTCCGGCACCGGTCCCAGCTCTAAAGCGTTTGCGGGACAAAGCTCAACGCAAAGACCGCAGCCGACGCACTTCTTGTAGTCATAAATTAACTTCCTTCGTGCCTCCTCCCCGTATTTCTGAGTGAGAATAAACTTCGTCTCCACCAAATCCAACTCCACAGAAACCTTCTCTTCGCCCATCCTCTAAGATTAGAGACGTGTAAATATAACTTAGTCGTTTGCGTGCGCAGCCTTACTTAAAATCTCATAAAGCCTCTCCAATAGTTCTTCATCTTGGGCTGCCGCCCGCAGCTTTGCAAGCCTCGCCGCAAGCTCGTCGTCGTGGATGCAGTCCTTTGCCCACCTCTCAAAGTCACCTCTTTCGAAATGCTCCCTTATGAACTTTTCTGGAATCCTGTTCCCCTTCAAAACCTTATACAAGCCTTTCAAGCTCCAAACTTTTTCCCCTCCTGGGAAGATGAAAGGGCGGTCTGCCGTTCGTATTTTCCTCCGCAAACATGCATCGAAATCGTGCAGTATGGAAAAAAACGCCACGAATGCGTCGTAAGGGTTGTCGAAATGCGAAAAGTAGCTGTGAACTTCACCAGAAGAGCCGCCGGCGGTGAACATGTAATAGAGGTGATCGCTTATCCCAAAATACCTCCAAATTCTCAAAAGCTCCTCATCGTCAGCCTCCTTCACGAGCGGCTCAAGCCACTTCACGTATTCGTAGCACGCCCACTGCATGGTGTTCCCTATGAAGCAGCTCGTATCCTTCTCCACGTCCGCCCATGAAATCGTCTCCAAGTCCCGCACGTCCACATAGCCTATTGCCTCGCACTCCTTTATTACTTCCGAGGGCGTCGCAAACGCCATGCTTTCACGTTTCAAAACCTCCTCCGGCAGCTCTCTTAGAAACTCGAAAATGCCGGTGTCTTCCCAGTGGTGCTCTCCGAAAGTCTCGTAATCCATAAAGATGTTCACACATTGCCCCGGGGTCGCATCCAGCCACACCGCGTATTTTTCAGCGGTCAGCGGATACTCGCTCCAACTCTTCAGCGAAAAACGGAAGCCAATATCGTCCGTCAGCTGGTAATTTCGCAGCAGAACTTTAAGATTCTTGCAGTTCACAGGCTTGTAAATATAATTCGGAGAACGTCCTTGCAGGATTTTAAAGGCGCCCTCCGTGAATATTCCGTCATAGCCCAGCGTCTCGACGAGCCTCGCAATCCTGTTGTTGTATAAAAACTCGGTATTCTCGAAAAACTTAGGCTCACGCCCGAAAACCTCTCGCATCAGTTCTTTATGCATGCGCACTTGCTCCTTAAACTCAGCAGGGTCTTCGTAGAGGCTCACCAGCGAGTGGAAATACGTCTGTTCGAGAATTTCGACGTCGTCACGCCTTGCAAGCTCCTTAAAAGAGTCGAGGACTCCCTCGTCGAACTGTAAGCACTGCTCCACGAAAATGCCAGAAATGCTGTATGCCACCTCGAAATCAAAATCGTCAAGAAGCTCCAAAATTATGTTGTTCGTCGGATAATAACACTTTCTCGCAACCTTCTCAAAAATCTCTCGGTCCTTCTCGCAGAAGAAATACTTTTCAAAAAGATTCGTATCGCCTGAAAACATCCTCTTTTTCCAAAAGAAGTCGCTCCTCAGTCTGTATGGCTGGTGTACCTCAAACGCAAGACATACGTATTTTACGTTCTCCTTTCCCCCCTCTCCAAACATCAGTTTTACATCAATCCGCTTTGCAAAAATACTTGTGCGTTGTTATCCCTTTATGACTCCTTCATAAATTTCCAGAGTGCGCTCCACGACTCTATCCCAGGTGAAATATTTTTCGACACGCTCTCTTCCGTTTTTACCCATCCTCCTTGCCCTTTCAGGGTCTGAGAGCACGACGTTTATGCCCCACGCGATGTCGGAAGGGTCTCTGCCGTCCACATGTATCCCGGTCTGCTCTTTGCCGCTCGGAACGACTTGGTCTCTGAAGCCGTTGACGCCACTGGCGCCGACGACCACGGGCTTAGCCATGGCCATCGCCTCGGTGCAGACTATGCCGAACGGCTCATAAACCGAGGGGAAAATGGCAACGTCGCATGCCGCATAATGCAAGAGTCTCTCCTCTTCAGGCACGAATTCGAAACACGTCCGCACGGCATGCTCCACGCCCAAGCTTTTGACAAAATCGATAACGGCGTTCATAAGCTCGCCGGTGCCGAGAATCACGAGCTTTGCATCAGGATGCTCCTTCAGGACGTGTGGCATTGCTTGTATCAGGTTTATGACGCCTTTCACTGCCGTCAGCCGCCCCACGAAAAGAAGCATTTTGTCGTCGGGCGAAATCCCGTAACGCTCACGTAGCCGCAGCCCGTCTTCCTTAGAGAACCTCGCAGGAGCATATTTCTCGATGTCAACGCCGTTCCAGCACACGCTTATCTTCTCCGAGTCCCAGCCGTGTCGCACGAGGTCTTCCCGCATCGGGTAGCTCACCGTTATCACTTTATCAGCGGCTCTTGCGGCGGTCTCCTCCAAATGCGTCACAAACTTCGAGCCCTCGTCGAGCGCCCTTCCCCACTCTGTGGAGTGCACGTGGAAAACAAAGGGCAAGCCCGTGGCGTTCTTCGAGGCGATACCCGCAATTGCACTTAGCCAATCGTGCGCGCTTATTATGTCAAACCTGTAGCTTTCTTTCCTTATGAGGTCGTTCACGAATTTCGTAGCGCTCAGAAAGTTGTAAATGAGGACGTCATTGAAAAATTTTATCTGCCCGCCCCATTTTCGTAAGTCCTCTGTGACGAAGAGCGGCAAGATGTCAGAAGCATCCACAATCAACGGTCTGTGGACCTCCACACCTCTCATGATCTCTCGTGTTTTGAGACTCCCGTCGTTCATTGTAAACAGAGAGACGTCATGCCCTCGTTCCACAAACCTCGGGCAGACGTTTTCCGCATACGTCCCTAAACCGCCTACTATCCGCGGCGGATATTCCCAGACGAAGAAGCCTATTCTCATTCTTTGTCTCCTGTTGGTCTTCCGCCCGACTTGGCAATATCGCTCGCCGAAAGATTTGTATGCAACATGGTAAAGCAAATTAACGAAAGTTTAAAAACTTAATTAAAAAGTCTGGCTGAACTTCACACCTTCAGGGGGTGAGGAGTGCTTCTGCACCAGTTGTATGAGCGTGAAAAGGGAATTCGTGGTTTTTGCGAGGAAAGCGACGACTGCGCCGGACTTCCCACTGAACGACTTGCCGGGTAAAGGCGGAAGGATGGACCTCGTGGCGAGATGCATCTGTAACGCCCTTTGGATTAGTCATGACCTTCGACGGGACACGAGAATACACATCATCGCTTACGGGCGCCCGAACCCTCCGCTCTGCATAACCTTTGACGGCAGCACGCTCAGAAGAGTATCGCCCGACGAGAGGAACATCGCTTCTTGGATACGGAAGGCATTAAAGGCTGAGAGCGGCAGGAAAGCAAACCCCGGAATCACTGTGCAGAAGCGGGGTTTCCAAGAACTTGTAAAAGAGCTGGAGGCGGAGGGCAAGTTCTTTTACGTGATGCACGAGCGCGGCAGGAGCATAGATGACGTGGAAATCCACGAAAATCCCGTCTTCATCCTCGGCGACCACATCGGGCTCCCTAAGAAGGAGGAGAGCTTCGTAGAGAGATTCCCGCACGAGAAACTCTCACTCGGAAATATTTCGTATCTAACGTCGCAGTGCATCACCATTATCCATTACATCCTCGACAAAAAACTTCGAAGACCGCCGCCGGCGGCGTTGAGCTGAGCAATCAGCCGTGGAAGTATTCGGAGGCGACGGCAGGCGAGCCGCAACGCTCCCACTCGTGGACTTCAACGCCCGGAATGCCGACGGCGTCCGCACGGCACTGGCGGCAGAGCCTGAACTGCGGCAGGTATTTCGAGGCTTTCTGCCTTACCTCTCTAAGCTCCTCGCATGTCGGCGGACGCCTGTCCTTGAACTCGTGCAACGGTATCAACGGAATCACGTTCATAAGAATTGCTCCAGCCTCTTTCACTCTTTTCGCAATTTCTTCTACCTCTTTGTCGTTAATTTCGGGGATGAGCACAGTATTGATTTTCACGAGCATGCCATTTTCAGTAGCGAGCCTCACGCCCTCATACTGCTTCTTGAGCAGGAGACGGACGCCCTCTACGCCTCTCAACGTCTCCCCTCCATAACGAACCCAGGAGTAAATTTTCGCAGCTGTCTCGGGGCTCACGGCATTAATCGTAACGGTTACCGTCCGCACCCTCAACTCGGAAAGCGCTCCCACCTTATCTGGCAGTAAAAGCCCATTGCTCGCCACGCAGAGAATCAGGTCTGGGAAACGTTCTCTCACCAAGCGGAACGCCTCGAAAGTCGCCTCGTTAAACAGCGGCTCTCCTGGTCCGGCGATGCCGACGACCCTAAGACCGTCGCCAAATTTTTTAGCGGCGTCTTCAACACGTTTTAACGCTTGTTCGGGCGTATCAATGCGGCCTGCAACGCCCGGTCGGTATTCGCACTTGTTCAGCGAGCGTGTGCAGAAGCGGCACTGGATGTTGCACTTCGGCGCCACCGGCAAGTGCACACGGGCAAACTTGAAATGCGCTCGCTCGCTGTAGCACGGGTGCACGCTCGTCAGGTGCGCAAACTTCGAGCCTATTTCCCCCCAACGCTCCTCCTTCAACCCTCTCACCTTTACTAACGACTTCTCTTGAAAATATTAAAAACCCTAAGACACGTGCTCTGCGTTGACTTCGCCGAGCTAACTTTGCTTTTGAAAGAGAAGAAGAGTTTGGTGCTGATGCCGTCAAAAAGTCATAGCCCTTGCAAGGCGCAGTCGACGCGGCATCTACATGCCGCCACAGCTACGCCCGCTCCAGCGCCTGCTCTAAGTCCTCAGTAATGTCTTCAGCGTTCTCAAGCCCTATAGAGAGCCGTATCAAGCCTTTAGTGATGCCGAAAGCTTCCTTATTTGGGAATCTGCGGTGCGTCATCGAATACGGATGCTCGATCAGCGTTTCCACAGTTCCAAGGCTCACCGCCAGCTTGCAAATCCTCACACTCTCAAGCACTCTTTGCGCTCGGCTCTCGTCGGCAAGCTCGAACGAGAGCATGCCGCCAAAACCGCTCATCTGGCGCTTAGCAAGTTCAAACTGCGGGAAGCTCTCCAAGCCCGGATAAAAGACCCTTTTGACCTTTGGGTGTTCCTCAAGGAACTTCGCGACGACCATCGCGTTCTTCTCGTGCCTCTCCATCCTTATTGCCAAGGTTTTCAAGCCTCTAATGATTAACCAAGCATTGAATGGGCTTATTGCGCCGCCGAAGTCTTTAAGCACACCCCTTCGCATTTTCGACACGAGCTCGGAGTCGCCGACGACTACGCCACCGAGGGCGTCGCCGTGCCCGCAGAGGTATTTCGTGGCGCTATGCACGACGACATCTGCTCCGAGCTCCAGAGGTCGCTGGAAATACGGCGTCATGAACGTGTTGTCTACTGCCACCAGCATGTTTTCGTTCTTGTCCTTTACGACTTCTGCCACCGCCTTGATGTCAGAAAGCTTCATCGTCGGGTTTGTCGGTGTCTCCAAGAACACGAGCTTCGTGCTCTCACGGAGCGCCGCCTCCACGTTCTCAGCGTTGGAGGTATCCACGAAGGAAACCTTCACCCCTAACTCCCGCAGGAACTCAAAAAGCTCGTGCGTGCTCTCGTAGATTATGTCTGTCGAAATTATGTGGTCGCCGCCTTTTGCTGCCGAAAGCACCAACGCAGAAATCGCTGCCATCCCAGAAGCGAAAACGACGCTCGCTTTCCCCCCTTCCAAAGCCGCAACTTTCTTTTCCAAGAGGCTTTGCGTGGGGTTGCCAACCCTCGTGTAAGCGAATTTCTCGCCACGAGCTACGAGCTCTAAATCCGTCAGACGCTCGAACACAAAAGTCGTGCTCTGGTGCAGCGGCGCCGCCAAATCGTCTCTTTGTTCCTCGCCTACATGAATCGCTTTCGTGGAGAACCTCATGCTTGCCTATCCGTCGTGACTACACTTCAGGCTTTCGCTACGCCTCCAGCGCAGACGCAAGCTTGTAAGCACGCTCGTAGAGCGCCGCATAACGCTCTAAAAATTCCTTTGCCTCCCGGAGTGTAGCTTCCAGCTGCCATTTCACGTCCTCATCCTTTTCATCCTCGATAACCTCTTTTAAGCATTCAAGCTCAAGCTGCACGCACTCCACAAAGAACGGGCAGAACTTGCCGATGCACTCGCCCGGTGGCTTCACTTGCACGTGCTCTCGGCACATGCCATAGACATCTTTGACATATTCCTCAAGGAATGGCATGGAGACCCTATCGACGTTTTCGTGCAGCTCCTTGATGAGGTTTGCGAGGCTGCTGAGCCGCCACGGTCTTTTCAGGAACCACGTCCGCCAGCTCGTAATGCCTCTTCCTACGTAAAATACATTCTCAAACGCCTTATCCACATGCAGCGCCAGCTTCAGATAGCGGAAATCCCGCAGACCCAGCGCTAAAGCCGCCTCGCCCCAGAGCTCGTCGAGTGCTGGTGAGAAGAAGCTCCCTGCAACTCTTGAATCCTCAGTCACGACCTCCGCACCGCAGACGCAAAACCTCAAAAGCCTCCGCCGCTCAACCTCATGCCCGCAGATCGGGCAAACGACCACGTCCTTGTCTATTTCGTTCAATATCTCAGTAACGACCTCCAGTATGTGGGACCTATTGCCCTCGAGGATGGCTGTGCCGAAACCCTCCACCCAAACCTCCACGATGCAATTGCCTCTGTCCACTGGAACTACTTCTATAACGCAGCACTCTACGTCCCTGCTCGCACATAGCCCCTTTATCTCACTGGATAGCTCCTCCTCCTTTATCATCCTCTCTCTCCCTCCCCCAACGCATAAAAAACATCACAAGACTTAAAGCTTTTGCCATCGTAAGATTTAGTTGCGAATCTTCTTAATGCGCTGTTGTAAATCTTTTAATGCGCTGAAATTAAGCCTCTGTGTATACGTCCCCAGAGATTCGCCCTATATGCTTAGGTCTTACTTCGCCTACAAGCTCGACCCTGAAAAAGCTTGACTTATACCACGGTTCCTTAGGTTTTACCCTCATTATTTCCGGCTCTAATTTCATTTTCTCAAAGAATTCGAGGTGTTTTTTGTCGTAGGTGCTCAATATGTCTTTAATGCCTTCCAGCGGGTTTTCGATCCCGTGAGCATAGCTGCTGAAGTCTTTCAGGATATCTGTAATTACGAAATTCATGTCGAGCAAGAATTTTTCGAAGAGCTGCCACCTCGCCAGCGGAAGCTCGACCCTCGTCAAGCCGAAGAAGCCGGCGCCGTAAGGCTTCAGCGCCTCGGCGCACCGTGAGAGGAAAAGCTCGAAGCCCACTACGGTCTCAAGCGGGTCCGTCACGAAAACGTCAAAACCTCCCCGCATGCCTGTGGGGAGCCTCTCCCTGACGTCGTATTCCTCCGCCTCTAACGGAAAGTTCTCGGCGGTGGCGACCTTGTTTATAAAATTAACAAGCCTCTCATCAATTTCAAGAACCAAAATCCGCTTTGCGAGACCCGTAGCGGCAATCGCCACGCTCATCAGGTCATCATCACCAACGACTATTATCTCCGAGTCGTTCAAGTCGCCACGGGCGTGCATGAATGCCACCCGCCTTATCACGTCATCCTCGAAGATTATGCCTTGGTCGTATTCGTATTTGTAGCCGCTACCGACCACGGGCAACGGTCTGCCCTTGACAAGCTCGCAATATTTCTTGTAAACGCTTTCAAAGCTTTTTATCGAGGTGCCGGTGCCTTTACAGCATTCGCAGCGCGTCTCCGCCGAAAACATCCGCTCCTCAGGGCGGGCTAACTCAAATATCCCCCCTCGCAACCTCACAACGCCTGCCGAAATCAAGGCATCTAAGCACTTCACCAGCTCGAAAATGCTCGTATCCACCCCGTTTATCAGCTCCCAGAAAGATTTTGCCCCGGATGACAACGACATCAACACCTGCTTGCGCACTCTGTTCATCCCTCACCACCAAACTTGAATTGTTCCTCAACATTAAGTAAAGAAGAGGGATGTCGTTCGGTAGCATCAACAAGGGCAGCAGGATATACGTAGAAACGTTCGGCTGCACGGCGAATCTCGGCGATGAGCGGAGGCTACGGGCGATGCTGCGCCGCAGCGGCTACAAGCTTGTGAACGACGAGACACAGGCGGACATCGTCATCGTGAACACCTGCACCGTCGTGCGGCGAACCGAACTCACCGTCCTCCGCAGAATTAAAGAGCTACAAGAGCGTGGCAAGGAAGTAATCGTGGCGGGGTGTATGGCGGCGGCGCAGCCTGAGCTTTTAAAAACGCTCTTCGGCGACGTGAGGTTCATCACGCCCGCCGACGTTCAGCGCCTACCTCTTAACTTCGAGCTTGACGGCGTCATTGGTATCGTGAACATCGCTAACGGCTGCGTTGGCGACTGCGCCTACTGCATCGTGAAGCGTGCCCGCGGTAAGCTAAGAAGCTACGTGCCGCATGAAATTCTACGAGCGGTTGAGAACTTAGTGCAGCGTGGCGCAAAGGAAATCAGGCTCACCGCTCAGGATTGCAGCGCCTACGGGCTCGATTTTAACGCTCGTGGCGGCTGCGGTGGTAGTTATAACGACGGCGGGAGAGGGCTACCGTCGCTGCTTTCAGAGGTTGCGGCGGTAGCTGGCGACTTCAAGATACGAGTTGGCATGATGAATCCATTCACGCTGCTCGACATTCTTGATGAGACGCTTAACGCTTTCGAGCATGAGAAAATGTTCAAATTTTTCCACGTGCCCGTGCAATCGGGCTCCGACACCGTGCTGAAGGACATGCGTCGCCCTTACTCCGTTGAAGACTTCAAAGAAATAGCAAGAAGCATCCGCCGGAAGTTCAAGGACTGCGTGCTCTGCACCGACTTCATCATAGGATTCCCGACGGAAACCGATGCGGACTTCCAACTCTCCTTAGAGCTTCTTAGGGAGTTGAAGCCTGAGAAGGTGAACATCACGAGGTTCTCGCCACGCCCCGGCACGGAGGCGGCGAAGCTTAAAGATTTACTTGAGAGAGAAAAAAAGCAGCGCTCGAGAATATTCGCCGAAACTTACCACAGAATAGCTCTGGAGAAGAATCAGTGGCTTGTAGGTGCCGTTAAGGAGGTTCTGGTAACTGAGGAGGGGGTGAAGGGCGGAGTAATTGCGAGGGACGCCGCCTACCGCACCGTCGTTTTGAAGGAGCGATTGCCGCTTGGCACGAGGCTGCCCGTGAGAATCGTGGAGGCACGAAGCACATACATCGTCGCAACGCCCGCCGCCTGACGACGCTACCGCATTAGCAGTGTGCTGAGGAAGGCGCCTGAGCATTATGCCAATTGAGCAGATTAACGCTCAAGCATGCCTTTCCGCTCGAAGTATTGAACGTAGCCAGCGACCATGACAGGAGCGAGTTGCTCGCTCAGCCACTCGGGTGCGAAGGGCAAATCCTCTTTAAACTCATCCACCAATCGTGCGGCGATGCGTTTGATGTTCTCGCCTGCGGAGAGCGCCTCTTGTATCAACGCCCCCCACCTTCTTATTTCCTCTATTCCCATGTCCAGCATCCTTTCCACATCCCTCGTCATGCCGAAATGGGAGAAAAACAAAGCACTCGCCTTTAATTCCCTCAACCGTCCGATGGACTCTATCGCAACGTCCATGTCGAACTCCGGCGGGGGCGTCGTCGGCTTTAAAATTCCCGCATCAGGATAATACACCCCAACGGCATCGCCCGTGAATATCCCGTTGCTCTTTTCATCATACAGGCAGATGTGGTGCGATGCATGACCCGGCGCGTATATGACCTTCAGGCGATGAGAGCCGACGTCTATCACGTCCCCATCATCCACGGGCACTACCCTTTCCGCGGCGACTGGGACGACTTTCTCCAGTCCGTATGCGTCCCGCATCTGCCCTAAAGCCTTCGAGGCGCTCCTTAGCAACCTCGAAGGGTCTATCAAATGCGGGGCGCCGACTTTATGCACAACAACCTTCGCATTCGGAAGCTCCTTAGCTAAAACGCCCGCACCTCCCGCATGGTCGAGGTGCACGTGGCTCACGACTATGTGGCGCACGTCGTCTCTGTGGAAGCCAAGCTGGGCGAGCCCCTCGAGAATCTTGCCCGCAGAAGTGGACAAGCCGCTCTCAACTAAGGTGACCGCCTCCCCCTCTACAACATATACCGAGCCGTATCGCCGTGTCCACATCTCCACATCTATCAAATACACATCCTTAGCTACCTTATACGTCTCCACCACGCTTCTATGTTTGCCGTAGTTCATTAAAAGCTTGTAGCTGAAAGTTGAATTCAGCCCCGCCTTGCGAGCTGCAGTGATGAGATTGCGGACGCCCACTCCTGCATAGCCGTTATTATTCAAACCGTAACGCCTCTATGGGTTTCAATCTTGAAGCCCGCCAAGCGGGGTAGAGTCCGCTGAACACGCTCGTCCCGACGCCGAAGGCGATGCCCACGAATACGTATGCGACGCTTGACGGCGTAAAGAGATAAGATGCCTTCCCCAGAATCCAGACGTCGATGAGGTAGCCGACGCCGAAGCCGAGCATTGCGCCTAAAACGCCACCGACCGCCCCGAGAATAAGCGACTCGTAGAGAAACATGAGGAGGATACCACGCCTCGACGTGCCAATTGCCCGCATCACGCCTATTTCCTTTGTCCGCTCCACAGTGGACATCATCATCACGTTCAGAATGCTGACGCCTGCAACGGCAAGCGAAATCGAGCCAATCCCGAGTAAAAAGACGGATACCATTCTAAAAAACTCTTTCAAGCTCTCTACAATCATTTTCATCTCCATTACCGACACCACTTCCTCCTTTTTGTTCAGCCTATTTTCTATTTCCTCTTTCACTGCCTCCACCTTATCAATGTCCTCAACCCGCACTATAACAAAATCATAACCCTCCGGCTCATACAACGTCGAAAAAAGCTTCTCCGAGATGATAATGGCATTGTCTGGATTTATGTCGAAGCCGATGCCTCTCTCTTTCAAGATGCCAACGATTCTCGGCTTTTGCTCCCGTATTATGATGCGCTCGCCCACCCTCAAATCGTATTCGGCAGCGAGCGAAGCCCCAACCACGCAGTTCAACGAACCATGCTTGAAAAATTGCCCGTCCGCAATATCCAAGAGCTTCGGGAGGTCCGTGGCACGCATCCCATAAATCATGACCGCTCCAGTCTCGCTGCCCAAGACCGCCCTATCCGCCTGTGAGTTCACAGGGATGGCATCTGCCACACGCTCTAAGGTTTTGAAGTTCTTTTCGGAAATCAGAGGCTCGCCGTGCGGGAAGACGACGAGCTCGTTCCCGACGAGGTATAATTGCTCAGTCACCGAGAGGCGAATGCTGTTGCCGAGTATGCCGAGCGCCGTAAGTGCGAGCACGCCAATCACGATACCGACGACTGCCAGCACCGACCTGAACTTGTGCCTTCCGAGATTCCGCCTCGCAAACTCAAAAAATATTGACATACTATCCAACAAGACGCCCGTCCACGAGCTTAAGCGTTCTTGCGGTGTAGCTTGCGACTAACGGGTCGTGCGTCACCACGATTATCGTCCTTCCACGCTCGTTCAGCATCTTCAGGAGTTCCATGATGCTCTTACTGGTTTTAGAGTCGAGGTTGCCGGTGGGCTCGTCCGCGAGTATGATATCGGGGTCGTTTGCGAGCGCCCTCGCAATCGCAACTCGCTGTTGCTCGCCGCCGCTGAGCTCCGACGGCTTGTGCTCGCCGAGCCCCTCGTCCAACCCGACCGCTCGTAGTAGCTGTTTGCCTCGCTCTTTCGCTTCTCGCTCCCGCATACCTCGCAGGAGCATTGGGAACTCTACGTTCTCCAGCGCGGTGAGCGTAGGTATAAGGTTGAAGTGCTGGAACACAAAGCCCATGCGTTCGAGGCGAAGCCTCGTCAGCTCATCGTCGCTCAACCCGCTTACTCTCGCACCGCCGATAAAAACCTCGCCGCTCGTCGGCGTGTCCAAGCAGCCGATGATGTTAAGGAGCGTTGACTTCCCAGAGCCCGACGGACCCATGATGGAAACAAAATCGCCAGCTCCTACGCTCATGCTCACGTCGTCAAGCGCCTTCACGCTCCCTCTTGGCAACTCGTAAACCTTCGTCACCTCTACAAGCCTGACGACTTCCATCCCTCCTAGTTCGTATCATCATTTTAAGTCCGATGCCAAAAAGGAGAGAAGCGCCGAAGTCGAAATATTTAGGTGAGCTGAGGATTTACCATACATCTCGCAGAAAGCCTCGTAGGGCGGGATGCGGCGGGTATGGAGAGCGGTGGTGATGAGACTTAACTCATCTCTCCATACCCATATCCATTGTATATAACAAAAATATAGATATAGTTGGCGGTGATG
>NZ_JBMXYC010000004.1:0-18922 GCF_053996935.1 Candidatus Alkanophaga liquidiphilum | reverse complement strand
TCTTAAAACCCTTTTCACAGCTTCAACGGCGCAGCGTTCGTCCCTTGCCAGGTGATAATCCTTAGGCTTGCCTTTCTTAAGCGATTTTAACGCTTTTTCTACGAGCGTAGCATCCTCTGCGTGCACCGCCGCCACGATTCCACGCCGAGCAAGGAGGTTAAATGCCCTCAAAAGGAATTCGTCGTCGGGGATTGGTAGCCCCTCGACGCCCGCGAGGTAAAACTTCACGGAAGGGACTTTTATGTGTAGCAATTCGTCTAAATGCAGGGCGCCGAAATGGAAGTGAAAGTCCACCAGCGACTTGCGGCTCGCAATTTTTATTTTCTCCTCGAGTAGCGTTTTCGTGGCGGTCGGCGGTTTTGTGTTTGGCATTTCCAAGACAGTCGTGACGCCGCCCGCTGCCGCTGCAGAAGAGCCGGTGAGCCAGTTTTCCTTATGCGTTAGTCCCGGCTCTCGAAAGTGCACATGCACGTCCACGACGCCATGCATCACGAGCTTCCCTTTGCAGTTTATCCGACGCTCGCATGGACGCTCCGTCACCGAAAACTCAGAAATCTTGCCGTCATCAACGTAAACGTTCGCCCGTAGGAGGAGGTCATGAAACACGACGATGCCGCCCTCAAAGCCGAGCTCGTGCATTTTTAAGTAGATTAAACGGAAAACTTTTAAGATTTCTGAAGCCAAGGGAACCTATGGACATCCTCATATTTGCGGAGCAGCGAGCTTCTAAAGTCACGGACGCCGTTCTTGGGCTCTTGGCTAAAGGCGGCGAACTTTCAAAGGAGTTTGACGGTAAGCTCCACGCCGCGCTCCTCGGCGATGCTGTCGGAAGCGCTGCGAACATGCTTTTCGAGCATGGCGCCGCCGTCGTCCACGTCGTGGAGCACCCCAAGTTACGGCTCTTCCAAAGCGACTTGTATGCATCTGCTCTTTACGAAATTGTGAGGAGAGCAAAACCAGGACTTGTGCTGTTTGCGGCGACGCTGCTCGGTAAGGACTTGGCGCCGAGGCTTGCGGCAAAGTTAAAAACTGGGCTCGTCTCGCATTGCGTAGATTTACGTGTCGAATTCGACGAAAACGGTAGGAAAAGGCTTGTGGAAGTAGTTCCGGGCTTCGGCGGGCTGCTCTTTGCGAAAAACGTCATCCTACGGATGCCGCAGATTGTAACAATGACTCCAGGCGTTTTAGGGAGGAGGCGTCAGGAAAAGGGGCGAAAAGGCGAGCTTGTGCGGCTAAGTTTGGAAGATTTGGGACTCGCCGGCTTTGAAAGTCGTGCGGAAACGTTGGAAGTCGTGGAAACCAAGGCGGTTGAGGCGAGCATTGAGAACGCAAACGTGGTAGTCGTAGGCGGCTACGGCGTCGGGGACGCCGAACGCTTTAAACTCGTCGAGGAACTTGCGGAGGCGTTGGGTGGCGTCGTCGGCGCCACGAGACCCTTGATTGATGCAGGGTTGGCGCCGAAGGAAAGAATGGTGGGACAGAGCGGGAAGACGATACGCCCGAAGCTCTACGTGGGCGTCGGCGTCTCGGGGGCGATGCAGCACGTCGTCGGCATCCTGAACTCCAAAGTCATCCTTGCGATTAATAAAGACGAAAACGCTCCCATTTTCGAGGTTTGCGACGTCGGTATCGTCGGACACGCCGAGGAAGTCGTCCCCAGACTTCTTGAAGAACTTAAAAGGCGGAAAGCGTCTAAATAGCTTTCTATTTAACAGCGAGCATGCTGAGGACGTTTGTGTCGAGCGCTCGAGTTACAAGGAGATTTACAATGCATATTTTCAGGTAAGACTTGCCGTTTGAAGTTATTTGCGTTATTTACGCCACCGTGGGAGCGATACTACCGCACGTCGCTGTGCGACGAGAGATGCAACGAAAGCAAAATACATATATATAACGTCGCACAACGCATGGACAAAAACGCTCAATGGTGCACAAAAATGGTGAAGAGAAAAAGGGTGGAGCTTGCCGAGGACGAATTGCCGAAAGCGTGGTATAACATTCAGGCAGACCTGCCCACGCCGTTAGACCCGCCGCTGAACCCGCAGACTCTGGAGCCTCTGATGCCTGAGGATTTAGAGCCAATTTTCCCGAAGGAGCTAATACGGCAGGAGGCGAGCACGGAGCGCTGGATTAAGATCCCGGAGGATGTGCTTGAGGTCTATCGAATGTGGAGACCGACGCCGCTTTATAGGGCGGAGCGCCTTGAGGAGTTCTTGAGGACACCAGCCCGCATCTATTACAAGTGGGAGGGCGTGTCGCCGCCGGGAAGCCACAAGCCGAACACTGCTGTCGCTCAAGCCTACTTCAACATGAAGGAGGGCGTCCAGCGCCTCACAACAGAGACCGGAGCAGGGCAGTGGGGTTCCGCACTTGCGTTCGGCTGCCAACTCTTCGGGCTTGACTGCACTGTCTACATGGTGCGTGTGAGCTACAACCAGAAACCGTATCGTCGCATCCTGATGGAAGTTTGGGGTGCAGAGTGCGTGCCGTCGCCGAGCGAGCGCACGGAGTTCGGCAGGAAGATTCTCGAGCAAGACCCAAACTCGCCGGGGAGCTTGGGGATTGCGATTAGCGAGGCAATTGAGGATGCGGTGAAGCACGACGATACGAAATACTCACTTGGCTCGGTTTTGAACCACGTGCTGCTGCATCAGACGGTCATCGGGCTGGAGCTGAAGAAGCAGTTCGAGATGCTCGATGAGTATCCGGACGTGATGTTCGGGTGCGTGGGCGGAGGCTCGAATTTTGCGGGCGCCTGTTTTCCGTTCATCGGCGACAAGCTTCAAGGAAAGCCAGAAGCAAGGGACTTAAGGGTAGTCTCCTGCGAGCCTAAGGCGTGCCCGACGCTCACTAAGGGCATTTACGCCTACGACCACGGCGACACCGCCTGTCTGACGCCGCTTTTGAAGATGTATACGCTCGGTCATGACTTCGTGCCACCGCCGATTCACGCCGGCGGTCTCCGGTATCACGGTGATGCCCCGCTGCTCTGCAAGCTGACGCACGACGGCTACATGGAGGCTGTCGCCTACCACCAGAACGAGGTCTTCGAGGCTGCTATGCTCTTCGCAAAGACTGAGGGCTTTGTGATTGCTCCTGAGACGGCGCACTGCGTGAGAGCGGCAATTGACGAGGCGTTGCGCTGCAAGGAGACGGGCGAGGAGAAGGTCATCTTCTTTGCAAACTCCGGACATGGACATTTCGACCTTGCCGCTTACGACGCATTCCTCAGGAAAAAGCTTGTGGACTACGAGTATCCGGAGGAAGAAATAAAGAGGCTAGCGGAGCGGCTGCCGAGGGTGTAAAACGGGTGGCGAAAGTAAGGTGGCTGAAACGGCGGACGTCATATGCCTAAAGTGCTCGTAACGCCGATTTTCATCGAAACTTCAGTGCAGGAAGACCCGATGGAGGTTTACAAGACGGTGCGTCGCCGCTACGGCAGGAAAAGCTACTTACTGGAGTCAAGGGAGGGAAGCGAGCGGCTCGCTCGCTATTCCTTCATCGGCTTCGCTCCTGCTGTCGAGCTTTGGGCGAAGGACTGCGAAGTCCGAATACGCACGAACGACGCTGCCCTAAAATGGCTGGAAGAGCTTTCTGGAGACTTTGAGAGCCCATTGGAGGCGTTACGTGAACTTTTCCGCAGGCTGGAACTGAACTTCGACGACGCCCGCCACGAGCTTCCGAGGTTCTTCGGGGGCTTCGTCGGCTACCTAAGCTATGACCTCGTCCGCTACTTTGAAAATATCAGCGACGACGCCAGCGATGAGCTTAAGGAGCCGGACTGCGAGCTCATACTTGCGAAACGCTACATCCTTTTTGACCATTTTTGCGGGAAAATGTATTTTCTGACGCTGGAGTTTTCGGAGGCTGAAAGCGGCGTTGACGCTCACGAAGCGTTACAAGGTGGGGCTTTAAGCTTTGCACTGGACACGTTGCGTGCGTTTTACGGCGAGCGGCGAGCGGCGACGAAACGACGGCATGAAGGACGGCGGCGGCAAGGGCGGGAAATGCGAGCGGAAACGAAAAACGTAAGGTCAAATTTCACGAAAGAAGACTTTGAGCGGGCGGTGGAGCGGGCAAAGCGTTACATCCACGACGGCGACATCTTCCAAGTCGTGCTCTCGCAACGCTTTTCGGCGGACTTCTACGGCGACCCGCTGCACGTTTACGAGCGACTTAGAACCCTTAATCCCTCACCTTACATGTATTTCCTGGACTTCGGCGGGCGTAAGGTTGCAGGCGCGAGCCCTGAGATGCTTCTACGGATTGAGGGTGCTTTAAGGCGGCTCACAACTTTTCCGATCGCGGGCACTCGTCCGAGGGGACAGGACGCCGATGAGGACAAGCGGCTTGAGGAGGAGATGCTGAGCGACGAGGAGGAGCGGGCGGAGCACGTTATGCTCGTTGATTTGGGGAGGAACGACATAGGGCGTGTTGCGAAGCCCGGAAGCGTCCGTGTGACGAGATTTATGGACGTTGAGAAGTATTCGCATGTGCAGCACATCGTCTCTGAGGTCGTAGGCGAGCTTGCCGACGGCTACGACGAATTCGATGCATTGGCGTCGGTCTTCCCAGCGGGCACAGTCACCGGAGCGCCAAAGGTGCGAGCGATGGAAATCATCGGAGAGCTGGAACCCACCCGTCGTGGGATTTACGCAGGGTGCGTCGGCTACTTCTCCCTAACTCGTAACCTTGACACCGCAATCACCATCAGGACCATAGTGTTTGAGAACTGCCGGCGGCGTGGCTCAGCGGAAAGCGGCAAAAGCGACAAAAACGGCGACGTTGTAACCGCAAAAGCTTACGTGCAGGCGGGAGCAGGCATAGTTGCGGATTCACAGCCTGAACGTGAGTATTACGAGACTGTGAGCAAGTGCATGGCGATGATGCGTGCCCTTGGTGTTTAGGGGTGCGGAAATGATTCTTGTGATTGACAACATAGATTCGTTCGTTTACAATCTCGTCCAATATGTAGGGGTTCTGGGCGAGCGGGCAGTGGTGCTGCGGAATACCGCAACGCTGAACGACGTCGGACGGGCGGCGGAACGCCACAAAATCACGCACATCATAATCTCGCCGGGACCGAAAACGCCGAGGGATGCCGGACTCTCCAACGACGTCATTCTTGAATATGGTATACGTCGTGAGCTTCCGACACTCGGCGTCTGCCTCGGACACCAGTGCATCGGCTACGTCCTCGGTGGACGCATAAGAAACGCACGAGCCCTGAAGCACGGCAAGACCTCGAAGATACGGCACGATGGCAGCACGCTTTTCAAGGGGGTCCCAAACCCCTTTGAGGCGACCCGCTACCACTCGCTCGTCGTGGACGACGAAAATCTCCCCGAAGGTCTTAAAGTGACTGCAAGAAGCGAGGACGACCTCGAAATCATGGGCTTGCAGCACGAAAGTCTGCCGATTTTCGGCGTGCAATTCCATCCTGAGTCCATTCTTACGAAGCACGGACTGAAAATCATCAGAAACTTTCTGGACGTGAGTTAGCCGTCGGTAGAATGGAGGGTGAAAATGCTGAGCGAGCTCGTGGCGAAGCTTGTGGAGTTTAAAGATTTGAGTAATGCGGAGGCAGAAAGGGCTATGGCGGCAATGATGAGTGGCGAAGCCTCCGACACCGAGATTTCAGCGTTCCTTGTAGCGTTACGCATGAAGGGAGAAACGGCGACGGAGATTTCGGCGTTTGCGAGGAAGATGCGAGAGTTCGCAATCCACATAAACCCGAAGGTCGAGACGCTCGTGGACGTCTGCGGGACCGGCGGCGACGCCGTCAACACCTTCAACATCTCCACGACTGCCATGTTCGTGGTCGCCTGCGAGGTGCCGGTCGCAAAGCACGGAAATCGCTCGGTCACGTCGAAATGCGGCAGCGCCGATGTCCTTGAGGAGTTAGGCGCTCGTCTCGACCTCCCTCCGAAGAAAATCGAAGAAAGCATCGAACGCATCGGCATCGGCTTTATGTTCGCCCCGCACTTCCACCCGGCGATGCGGAACGTCATGCCCGTCCGCCGAGCGCTGCGCATCAGAACCGTATTCAACATTCTCGGACCGCTGACGAACCCTGCAGGTGCGAAGTCGCAGCTCTGCGGCGTGTTCTCGCCCGAATTGACCGAAAAGATTGCAGAAGTCTTCAAGCTTCTTGGTGCTTATCGAGCGATGGTCGTGCACGGCGAGCCCGGACTCGACGAGCTTTCGACGCTCGGCAAGACGAAAATCTCAGAGCTGCGGGGCGGCGAAGTCAAAACGTATTACGTGCGTCCTGAGGACCTCGGCTTGAAGCTCACACGCGTGAAAGACATCGTCGGCGGCGACAGTGCTAAGAACGCTCACATTTTACGCAACGTGCTGAGCGGCAAGGAGGATGACGCCCGCACCGAAATCGTGGCGTTGAATGCCGCCGCCGCTTTTGTCGTCAGTGGCATCGCAGATCGCTTGGACGAGGGGTTGGAGCATGCGATGGAAATTTTAGAGAGCGGGCAAGGGGTGAAGAAGCTTGAAGAGTTCCTCGAATTTTCACGTCACGAGCGTTCAGTGAGTTAGGTTTGAAGCAACTAACCTCAAACGCCACTTTTTTCGGCTAACGTGGGAGAAGTGGGGGGTATTTCGTTTCAAACTCGCTCTTCTCCGCCCTTTTATAGCTGCTGGCGACACGATATTCCCGTTTGAACTTACTGCCCCTTCGCTCCAAGATGCCCTCGTTGTGAAGCCTCGTGAGGTATGTAGATATGGTGCTGAGCTTTATACTCGTCCCATACACCTCTTCATACTTTTGTTTCACGTCTGAAGTTGTGAACCAATCTTTCGGCGCCCGCTCGTCATATCTCAAAAAGAACTCAAGCCGCTCTTTTATCGTAAGCTCGTCAATGCTATAAGATACGGAGGGGGCATGCGACGAGAGCTCAGTATTCAAGAAGTGGACAACTTTCTCAATAGTTTTGCTCTTGGGCAGGCTGCCCTCGAGGTCAAGAGAAGTCTTCGTGCCGTCGTCATACGTGACCTCAACACGTATCTTCATCTGCACATCGCCACATGTGAATGTATAGATGAAAATAAGATACCACTTATATTTAAATGTTTCACCCCAAACGCAAACACAAAGGAATATTTCATGTGGAATTATGTTGTGAAGTTGTGAAGTCGATGTCTTTACTGATTTGAAAGGAGTAGTGATACTGATGAAAGCGAACGTCCCCGAACTGCACAAGAAAAACGCCAAGAAAAAGCTCAGATGCGCTATATTCACGGTCAGCACGTCGAAGTACGAGCGTAAGTTGCGAGGCGAGCCCGTGGACGACGTTTCTGGAAGCGTAGCGAGACGCCTCCTTGAGGAGAACGGACATGAGGTCGTGCTCTACGATCTGCTCCCTGACGACCTTGATGAAATACGAAAGGGCGTCGAGAGCTCCATCCAAGCGGCGGACGTAGATTTTATTGTGACGATGGGCGGCACCGGCTTGACCAAGAGGGACGTGACCGTCGAAGCGGTCTCGCCGCTCTTCGAAAAGGAGCTGCCGGGCTTCGGCGAGCTTTTTCGGTTGAAAAGCTATGAGCAGGTGGGCACCGCCACCGTTCTGAGCAGAGCGGTGGCGGGCGTCGCCGCTGGAAAGGCAATATTTTGCTTACCGGGCTCGCCGGACGCCGTCCGCCTCGCACTCTCTGAAATCATTATCCCCGAAGTGCCGCACATCGTAAAGCATGCGAGGGAGTAGCATGAGGCTCAAAATCGAGAAGGGTGAAGGGGGCGTTTGTGCCGTCGGTGGCGTGCGTGCTTACGGCGTCAAAGAGGGTAAGAATGGCTTAGCTTTAATCGTCGGCGACTTGAAGGAAAATGCGAGCGCTGTTGGCGTCTTCACCATGAACAAAGTGAAGGCTGCTCCCGTGCAGCTCACGCAGACACGTCTTGAACAGAGCGGCAGGCTCGCTGCCATCGTCGCAAACAGTGGCTGTGCCAATTCTTTCACGGGTGAAGAGGGCTTGAAAAACGCAGAACGCATGACAGAGCTCGCAGCTTACCGCCTTGGCGTTCTTGAAAGCGAAGTAGGCGTCGCCTCCACCGGCATCATCGGAAAACCACTGGACATGCCGCTCATCGAGCGACAAATCGAGGAAGTCTCCGAGAAGCTAACGAGCAGCAGGGAGGGTAGTGCCGCTGCCGCTCGTGCGATTATGACGACCGATACCTTCTCGAAGGAGGTGGCGGTCGGCATTCACAGCGAAGGAACGGAGCTCCGAATCGGCGGCATCGCAAAAGGCGCCGGCATGATTTTCCCACACCTCGCCACGATGCTCGCTTTCATTTGGACCGACGCCCAACTAAACAGACATGAACTGAAAGCCTGCTTGAAACGAGCGGTGGATCGTTCCTTTAACATGATAGTCGTAGACGGGGACATGAGCACGAACGATACCGTGCTCCTCGCAGCAACCGGCGCTAAAGAGGCAGATGCCGAGGCTTTCCAGCAGGGCTTGAGCTACGTCTGTGAGACGCTTGCGAAGATGATTGCGAGGGACGGTGAGGGCGCTACTAAGTTCGTGGAAGTCCGTGTTGAGGGAGCAGCGTCTTACGACGACGCAAGAAAAGCAGCGAGAGCCGTCGCGCGCTCGCCGCTCGTCAAATGCTCAATATACGGCGAAAGCCCGAACTTCGGCAGAATCGTGGCGGCAGTCGGCGCCGCTGGCGTGGAACTCAACGAATCTCAACTTTCGGTAGTTTTTGAAGATATTGGCGGAAGATTCGGCGGCGTGCGGCTCGTTAGTGGCGGGCGGCTTGTTGCTGCTAACCTAAATGATGCCAAGAGAGTTTTGCAGACAAAAGAGCTTAGAATCGTCGTGAGCCTCGGCGTCGGCACGCATACGGCGACTGCATGGGGTTGCGACCTTTCTCCCGAGTATGTAAAGTTAAACCTTTAACTGGAAAAATTGAACATTGAATCATGAAAAAGGAAAGCGTGACCTACGAAGGCGTTCTTGACGAGATCCGGGGGGTTCTGGAGAAGAATTGGCAGGAAGGCTTTGAAAGGTGGTTAAGTTGCGTCCTTGACTTGGAAAAAACCATAGAAGATGTAATCCCTTACGACGCAAAGTGGAAGCTCCCTGACACTTTGCTCTACGAAACGGGCTTCAAATCAGGACGGCGGGTCTGTAGCTGGCTTTTTGGACGTTTTGGGCTTACGGACAAGAGCATAAAGGAGCGAACTCTCTACACCGACGCCTTTTTCTCACTCAGCGGCGTCGGCGAAATAGAATTTTTGAAGCGAGATGGCGAGCGTGTCTTACGGTTCAAAGGCGGGACGTATTTCGCAAGAGAACGGGGACGTGTCGGCAAGCCTGTCTGCCATTACATCGCGGGGTTCATTGCCGGCGCCACTTGCTGCTTCACCGGTAAGGAATACGTTGTTGAGGAGGTGAAGTGCGTCGCAGCCGGCGACGAGCACTGCGAGTTCGTCGTGCGGGAGAAAAAAGGGGAGTCGGCGACGACACAATGATTTTAAGTTTTTCATGCCAATAAGAGAGTATGTGCGAGTCGAGCGTGTTTCTGGAGCGGGACGGCGTCAGGGAGTTGGTTATGGAGGAGGCTGTGCAAATCCTTGTTGAGGGCTCAAACGTACGCATCGTCGGACTTCTCGGCGAGCAACGGGAGATATGTGGCAGGATCAAGGAAGTAAACCTGACTAAGCACCAGATAATCATTGCAGCCGAATAGTGGTCAAAATGTCAGGCGTTACTGCCTTCATTTACAGCGATGAATATCTGAAATATAATTTTGGACCGTTCCACCCGTTCAGACCCGACAGAGAAAAGAAAACTTTAGAACTGCTCAGGAAGCTCGGCGTGATTAATGGTATCAGCACGAGGGTTTACGAGCCGAAAGTGGCGACTGAGGAGGAATTAACGCTCGTGCACGACCCCGAATACATCTATTTCGTGAGGGAGAAGAGCGAGCAGGGCTACGGGCTCCTCGATTACGGCGACACGCCCGCCACAAGGGGCATCTACGAGGGCGCTGCAGCACGCGCCGGTGGTTCGCTCCTCGGCGCAGACCTGATAATGCGGGGCGAGGTTGCTCACGCTTTTAACCCCGGCGGCGGGCTGCATCATGCACGACGGAGCAGCGCTGCGGGTTTCTGCGTGTTTAACGATGTGGCGCTCGCCGCCCGCCACCTCCAGCGGAAATATGGGCTGGAAAGGGTCGCCATCGTGGACGTTGATGGGCATCACGGCGACGGCACGCAGGAAATCTTTAACAGAGAGAAAATCCTGACAATTTCATTCCACAGATACGGTTTTTTCTTCTACCCCGGCACCGGCGGCGTGGATGAAATCGGCGACGGCGAGGGCTACGGCTACGCCGTGAACGTCCCGCTGCCCGCAGGCACGAACCCCGCATCCTACCTCTACGCCTTCAAGGAAATCGTGCCGCCGCTCCTGCAAAGCTACGAGCCGCAAATAATCCTGCATCAGTTCGGCGTGGACTCGCACTACGAAGACCCGCTCGTCGGACTTTCGCTCACGACTGCCGCTTACAAAGCAATTGCAGAGACTATGCACAGACTCGCTCATGAGCTTTGCGACGGTCGCTACCTAATCTTCGGTGGTGGTGGCTACGCCCCTGAAAACGTCGCCCGTTGCTGGGCAGTGGTTTTCATCACCGTCGCTGAAAAAATGCCTGAAAGTCTAGAAGAATACCTGAAGCTGTTCGACCGCGGGGAGACTGAGGTCAAGGGCGAGGTTTCAAGGGATATTGAAGCCATAGTCAGAAGAGTTAAAGAGAAAGTGTTCCCGCTGCACGGCGTCGAGCTTTGATGAAGGTCGTGAGCAAAGTTGTAAAGGAGCCGGTCGAAGGCGGAGGCTCACGTTTACGATTGAAATTCTACTTGGACTGCGAGGCGAGCTACGTGCACCGCTGCGACGGCTGCGAAAATCACTGCAAGATAGATGCTGTCGTGCTGAGGGACGGCGCTGTCATCCCAAAAGCGTCTTTGGTGGAAAGAGTAGAAACAAAGCTTCACAACTTCGGAGTAAGCGTGAGCGTCGCCGAAAACTGCCTTTTCGAAATTGTTTTAGAGCCTGAAATTGTAAATGCAAAAGTGATGGAAGTTGCGGAGAGGGCTGCAAAGGCTGCCAAAGACGAAATAGATGTTATTGTGAGCGTGCTTAAGGAGCTTGAGGCTGTAAGCGGCGTCACGCTGCTCTCGCCGAGGCATCATAAATAACCATATATTTACTGTAAGAGCGAAAAAAAAGCCACATCAAGCCCGTTATGCCATCGTCTCACATCTCCTCCGGCGCCTCCATGCCGAGCAAGCGGAGCGTATCCTTCAGCACGAGCTTCGTGCAGTATACGAGGTTGAGCCGTGCGTCCCTGAGCAGCGGCTCGGCGTTCAGCACCGGGCAGTCCCTATAAAACCTGTTAAAGGTTTCAGCGACTACTCTGCCGTATTTCGCTAAATGGTGCGGCTTCAGCTCCCGCACGACCTTCTCAACGACGTAATCGAGCTTTGAAAGCTCCCTGATGAGCGCCCGCTCGCTCTCCATTGAGAGTAGCGTTGCGTCAAAATCGGGCGGCAAGAAGTCACCGTCAGAGCGCTGCACGTAGCCGTTTTCCGCCGCAAGCCGCAGAATGCTCGAAGCTCGTGCATGCGCATATTGGATGAACGGCGCGCCTCGCTTCTCCATGTCGAGCGCCTGCTCGAAATCGAAGACCATGGGTTTCTCCGGCGAGACCTTTGCGATGTCGTAGCGAATGGCGCCGACGCCGATGATTCTCGCAACCCGCCGCTTCTGCTCCTCGCTGAAGTCGGGACGCCTCTTCTCAACCTCATCAAGCGCCGCCGCTTCCACTTTATCCAAAAGCTCATCAACGGCGACAAACTTTCCGGCTCTCGTAGACATCGAGCCTGTGGGTAGCGAGACAAACTCGAAAATCACGACTTCGGGCGGCGGCACGCCTAAAATCTCTAAAGCTCTCGCCAACTGCTTCGACACGAGTTCGTGGTCTTTGCCGAGCACGTCAATCATTCGATCGCCGAGCTTCGCCTTCCAAATGTGGTAGGCAAGGTCTCTCGTGGAGTAGAGCGTGGTGCCATCGCTCCGCTGCAAAACAAGGTCCTTCTCAAACCCCTCAAGCTTTAAAACAAGCGCTCCACCCTTTTCAACGACCTCAGCACGCTCACGCAACGCCTTTAATACCCGCCGCACGTCGCCATTTCGCACGAACTCGCTTTCCCAAACGAAGCGGTCATGCTTGATGCCCAGCTGCGTAAGCGTCTCCCTCGCCCCGGAGAGGCTTTTCTCCACGACTTCCCTGTATTTCTTCACAACCTCGGGGTCGCCCGCCTCGTAACGCCGCATTAAATCCTCAGCCTCCCGCCGAAACCCCTCGCTTTCCTCCAGCGCACGGCTCGCCCGCACGTAGGCTTCGACAACGGCGTGGTCGCCCTTCTTCGTGGCGTCGAGCCCGAAACGGTCCGCTCCTAAAACGGCGACGGCAACCTGCCGCCCCATATCGTTCACATAATACTGCGTCTCGACTTCATAGCCCGCCTTCCTTAGAACTCTTGCAAGCACGTCACCGATGGTCGCATTCCGCAGGTGCCCGACGTGCAATGGTCCGTCGGGGTTTGCGGAGGTATGCTCCAAGATTATTTTACCTCTAAGCCCCAAGCTGCCGAAATCGCAACCTTCCTCCTTTATCCTCCTCAGAGTCTCTTGGAAGAAATTTTCACCGGCGTAGAAATTTATGTAAGGACCGACCGCCCGCACCTCTGAGATGAGCTTACTTTCAAGCACGGCGTCGGCGGCGTGCTCCACGAGCCTCGCTGCTGCGTCCTTCGGTGGCATTTTCAGCATTGATGCCAAGCAGCACGCAAGCGATGAAGCGACGTCGGCGTGCTCTGATTCCTACAAAAGTAAGCTTTCAGGCAACTTCTACCACTCTAAATCCTCCACTAATCCGCTCTTGCTCAGCGAATCTCTCAGTGCTGCCTCCGCTTCTTGTTTCAATTTGAGAAACATTTCTCTATCCCTAATTGTCCATAATAAGCTATTCCTCGCCGAGGAACTTGCGGAGCGCCGGATACATTTCCATGACTTGTTCGGAAGCCATCTGCTCGTAAAGCCCGTAGGCGATGCTGACTGCTAGCAGGAGACCGGTGCCCGTCGTTCTCCCAAGCGTGCCGAGCATGTTTGCGAAGACGCAGAGCGCCCCCAGGATCGCACCACCCAAAATCGCAATCCTCGGTATGTATCTCTCCATCAGTCGCTCTATCGCGGCAGGATTCCGCCGGTAACCCGGAATCTGCAAGCCTGCATCGTATATCTGCCTCGCTATGTCCTTTGGTCCCATGCCCGTGGTGGTAATCCAAAAGAGTGCAAATATTGCGCCGCCAACGACCATGAAACCCATGTCGGTCAGGAGGCGGAGGGCGACCTGCCAGCTCTCGATGTTCGGATATGCTACTCTAACGAGTGTCGGGAACCAATCGTAGGGGCTATTTATGGGGTCGAGGTAGTACATGAGTCCTGAGACCGCCCGCCCTTCTTCAAAAGTTCCAAGAAGGGTAACGCCCTTTGCGTATAGGAGCCTGCCGAAGCCCTGAATCGAAGCTTGGAGCGCCCGCACGAGAATCATTGGCAGGACGCTGGCATAAAGAAGCTTCACCGGGAAGCGCCCTCTTGCGCCACGGACGAGCGAGTGTGCGAGCGGAATCTCGATGCGGGTGCTCTCAATGTAAACGACGATGAGGAATATCACGATGGTCGTTATGAGTGCAATGAGCCCGTGCTCGAAGAAGAAGGTGATGCCACCGCCCAGAATTTCGTAGAGGCTGAGCTGTCTCGAAATCTGAATCCAGCGGGGGATTACGCCGACTGCCAACCCCGTCTGGTCGGGCACCCAGTTTATGAGTCCGGTGACGACCTGCTGCGAGACTCCTGCGAGAATGAAGAGCCCGACGCCGCTTCCGATACCCCATTTCGAGACGACTTCGTCCATGAAGTAGATGAGAATACCCCCGATGCAGACTTGGACGAACAGCAGCAAAGATATGAAGCGCAATGAAACGCCGAGCCGCTCTGCAATCGTCGGATCTGGTAAATAATAGCCGACGACGTAAGTCAAGCCCATGAGGATTGTAAAAAACACGACAAGCAACTTTTGTAAACCTTGGTAAAACGCTTGGTCGTCGGGGTCACTCAAGTCCAATCTTAGAATTTGGGCGCCGACGAGCAGTTGCAGCACGATGGAAGCGTCGACGATGGGCACGATGCCAAGTGCCATGAGCGAGAAGGACTCGCCTGCGAATATTGCTCTGAACCTGCCAAAAAGCTCTCTTGACTCCGGCGACAGCCCGAAAAGCGGAACGTTGCACAACGCAAAATACAAAAGAAGGATGCCAACCGTCCACCAGAGCTTCGTGCGGAAATGGACGTGATATGTCGGGCGCTCCACCATCGGAAATCTGTTCAAGAGGGGCGTGAGCACGTCCCTAAGCCGAAGGCCTTCTTCACTCATGCTCAGTCACCAGCTCGCCGCCTAACTCTTCTATCTTCGCCTTCGCACGCTCCGAGAACTCAGAGACGCTCACGACGAGCTTCTTGCGCACGCTGCCGCCACCAAGCAGCTTGTCGACACCGAGCCTCGTGAGGTCGATGAAAATTGCGTCGCCCCGCCGCTCAGCTTTGCCCTCCGCAATTAAGCGTTCAGCAAACTCGTCAAGCTCGCCGACGTTCACTGCAGTCTTCTCGTAGCGATATGGCGGCGTAAAACCTCTCTTCCCCTTCTCTCGCCCCTCGAGCAGCGCCTTTATGTAATGGTGCTTGCAGATGCCGGCGTTGCCACGCCCGCCACGGCTGCCACCGCCCCTGTGCCTTTTGGCGCCGCCACCGCACGTTCTTGAACCACGTATTTTTTTAATTTTCTTCTTCGGCACCTGACACACCCCACCTGCTTGTGCCGCTGGTATAACCCCTTTTATATATTCTTTATAAAAAGACAATTGTATGAGCGAGATACCTCCCATAAAGATAGAGAACGTCGTGGCGAATGCGAAACTCGCTGACGAATTCGACCTAAAATATATAGAATCAAAGCTTGAAGGTGCGAAATTCACGAAGAAGAAGTTCCCCGGGCTCGTTTACAGAGTCAAAGAGCCGAGAGCTGCATTCTTAATTTTCCGCTCCGGGAAGGTTGTCTGCACCGGCTCTAAGAGCATCGAGGACGTCCGCAAGGTCATAGATAAAATAGCTGAGGACTTCCGTAGCATCGGAATCGAAGTCGAAGAGCACCCGAAGTTCAACGTTCAGAACATCGTCGCCTCCACAGACCTCAACACCGAGTTGAACTTGAGCGCCATTGTTACAGGGCTCGGGCTTGAGGGCATGGAATACGAGCCTGAGGTCTTCCCCGGTCTTGTTTACAGGATAGATGAGCCCAAGGTCGCAATATTGATATTCAGCTCCGGAAAGTTGGTAATCACCGGCGGGAAGACCAAAGAAGACTGCGAAAAGGCGGTCGAAATCTTAGTAAACGAGCTGCGGCAGCTTGATCTCATTTAGAGTTTTGTGCTAAGGGCAGTCGCTAGCGCCTCGTCGGGACTGATAAGCCTCTCGTGATGTAGTCAAGCTTTCGTCGGAATGGTCAGGACGAGAGCGCTGGGAGACCAATGAGAACTATGTTTGAACCTCTGCTTAGACGCCGCATAGCCCACCTGTACTTCTTGCAGGAGACTTCGGGCAGAGAAGAGAAATGCCCACGAAGAAAACTCACTTCTCTTGTCGCCCCTCTCTAAGCTCCTTAATAGCAGCAGCAACGTCCTCAAGCCCGCACTGCACCAAAGTCTCCTCCATGGGAATGCCGTTCTCGTCCCAGCCCCGCAACTCGTAATAAAGGTTCAGCGCCTCCTCGTAAGCCCGTTTGTCGAGCTTTGCGCCGTCGTGCGGGCCGCCACGCAACGATTCCTCGAAAACACGCTCCGGCGGGTAGTCGTCGCGGCGACGCACGCCCAGCAGCACGCTTATGCTCCTCGTTAGGTTGTAAACCATCTTAGAACGCTTCAGAAGCTCTTCCAAAGAGGTTTCGACGCCTGTTGCCGCGGTATAGGCTTCCGCATAAAGCTTCTCATCCATGCCAAGCTCAATCCAAGGAAGGCGGCAGACGCCGAGCATATCGAAGAGCGGGCGCACCGTCTGGTGGTAGATGACAAGGTGAACCTTCTCCTCGACGCCCCACTCGGCGCCGACCTCCAGCTCCTTGGCGATGGGCCACGCCCTATTATGATGCGCTCCGATGTCGCATGTTGCATATGCGAGCGCCATGCAGAGCGAGACATGGGCGTCGTAGCCTGTCTGCTCCAGAAACTTCACGTGCGAAATCAGGCGTCGCATCTCGCCCCACTTCCGAAGCACGCCGTAAGCGCCTTCAGCGAGGACATCACCGATGCTTTCCCGCCTCGCAATCATCTCTAAAAGCTCCAAAATCCTGTCGCAGTCGCCCCATCGCAACTCGAAACCCAAATCTTCTTTCTTCACGATGCCCGCCTCGTAAGCTTCGGTTAGCGCTGCTATCAAGTTTCCGGCGGTTATCGTGTCTATGCCGAGGTCATCGCACAGATAATTGGCTCGGACGATGCAGGAGAAGTCATCGACGCCAAGGTTCGGACCGAACATGCACGCTGTTTCATATTCAGGACCCTCAACGACCGTCCCTGCATATTTACCTTCTTTTACGAGACAAATGTTCCCGCAGCACATCGAACATGCAAAGCAGGCGGAATCGCCGATTTTATAACGACGCTCCATGATCTCGCCATTGATGTCGTCCGCCCGGCCGAAGACGCCGTGGCGGTAGTTGTAGGTGGGGAGGACGCCCATCGTGTTGATGTAATCCACGACGGACATCAGTCCTTGGCGTTGCCAAAGGTCGAAAAGGAAATGCTGCCGCAGGTATTCGTAACCCTTATTGCTGACGCTAATAAACGCTTCCGAGTCGTGGACAGGAATGTCCTTGGAGCCCTGAACCGCAATGGCTTTAAGCTTCTTAGCGCCGAGGACGGCACCCATGCCGGTGCGACCTGCGTTCCGCCCCCACTCTGTGGTGACGCAAGCGAACCTCACGAGGTTCTCGCCAGCAGGTCCGATGCACGCAACACGCACGCTCTCGTCGCCTATTTCCTCTTTTATGCGACGCTCGGTCTCCATGCAGCCTTTCCCCTCGTATGCTGATGCGTCCCTTATCTCAACTACGTCGTCGTTGATGTAAACGTATTTTAGGGAGCGGGCTGCGCCCCTTATAACAATGGCGTCGTAGCCTGCCTGCTTGAGCTCGACGCCGAACATCCCCCCGAAGTTCGAATCCGCATAAATGCCGGTCGCAGGCGATATCGAGACGAGCGACGTCTTCCCCGCCGCTGGGAAGTAAAGACCGGTCAGCGGACCCGTGGCGACTATCAGCACGTTCTCCGGGCTTAAAGCTACGTCCATGAATCTAAAACGGTCAAACGCACGTATTTTGTCGAAAAGGATATCGTAAAGCATCCTTGCGCCCCAACCACGCCCCCCAACATATTTTACCGCAAAATCTTTTTTAACCTCCCTTTCTTTTACTAAGTCAGCACTCAAATCTATTTCCAAGATTTTTCCCACATAGCCGCCACTTGTTTTCATACTCCTACCCCAATTTATTTTTCGCTATATAAAATAAGCTGATGCGTGAGAAGGTTAAAAAGCTTTATGAGCTTCTAAAGGCGGAATACGGGCGTAAAGAGTGCCCAAGAGCCGACACGCTCGAAGTTCTAATTGAGACTATTCTCTCGCAAAACACCAGTCATAAGAATTATACTCGAGCGTATGCGAATCTTCGAAGGCGGTTTCCGACGTGGGAAGCCGTGCTGGTGGCAGAGGTATGGGAAATAGCCGATGCGATACGGATAGGCGGGTTGGCTGAGCTGAAAGCCAAACGGATAAAGAAGACGCTTCAAAGGATAAAGGAGGAAACAGGCGAGTTTAGTCTCAACTTTTTGGGGGGTTTCGATGCTGATGAGGCAAAGAGATTCCTCATGAGTCTTGAGGGCGTAGGTCCGAAGACGGCAGCGTGCGTGCTCTGCTTCTCTCTTGGCAAGCCAGTTTTCCCCGTGGATACGCATATTTTCAGGATTTGCAGGAGGTTGGGCTTGGTGAAAGCAGAGAGGCGGGATGAAAGGAGCGTGGAGGCGTTGTCGAAAATTTTTGAGGAGCTGGCGGCGAGCGGTGCGTTTAAAGATTTTGATTTTAAAGGCAATGTCGCAGATGTGTTATACACGTTGCATGTAAATTTGATAGAACATGGACGGAGGGTCTGCGTAGCGAAGAAGCCTAAATGTGAGGCGTGCGTGCTGAATACCTTGTGCGAGTTTAGAGGGCGTGGCGATTTAAAGAAAGAGGTGGCTCGCAACGGGAAGAAATAGCTTCGTCGCTCCTTCTTAAGCGTCGAAGAAATGGGGGAGGGAGAACATGAAAAGCTCGATGCTCTGTATTGGGCTTTGTCGTCCTCTTAGCGCTTACAGCGAAAAAATCAATGCGGGCACGCCGCCGCATCTAACAATCCGCTCCAAGAACGGCTCCGCAAACTGCATCGTTCAGGCAGCAAATCCAAACGACTACGTCTTCGAAATTTCCGTCGATTACGTGAAAGTCTCTGACTTCTCTCCCGAAAATGCAAGTTATGGCATTTCCAAGACGGAAATCTACCTTAAGGCGGACCATTACAGCATCCGGAACAACATCTGCAAGAACAACGACCACACGGCATTTACAAGATTTCGGCGAGAAAGCTTATGGTTTGAACCGAATCGCCGTTAGGTTTATATATTGTTTGCAATTTTGTTATTAGCGAGGCTGCGGGTATATCCTGCAGTCAGGGGCTGCGGTGAGCCAG
>NZ_JBMXYC010000003.1:0-39022 GCF_053996935.1 Candidatus Alkanophaga liquidiphilum | reverse complement strand
GGAAGATTGAAGACAAGCTTGGCATGCGGGCGTCAGTTGTCGGCGAACTCGTGTTTAATGAGTGCCGGGTGCCCGTTGAGAACCTCCTCGGCAACGAGGGCGAGGGCTTCAAGATTGCGATGGCGACGCTCGACCGTGACCGCACCGGGCTGGCAGCAGTTGGCGTCGGACTTTCGCAGGCGTGTTTAGACGCCGCCAAGAAATACGCAAAAGAGCGCAAGCAGTTCGGGCAGCCGCTCGCCCGCTTCCAGCATATACAGTTCACAATCGCCGACATGGCAGTTGAAACCGAGGCGGCACGCCTCCTCACGTATAAAGCGGCGAGCCTCGCCGACGCCGGAAAACGCTTCTCCAAAGAAGCGGCTATGGCAAAGCTCTATGCCAGCGAGGTCGCAATGCGCTCTGCAATCAACGCCGTCCAAATCCACGGCGCTTACGGCTGCACTAGGGATTACCCGGTGGAAAGATACTTCAGAGACGCCAAAGTGCTAAGCATCGCCGTCGGCACTTCAGAGATGCAACGCCTAGTCATCTCCAGAGAGGAGTTCCGCTCCTGATACTCTCGTCCGGGCCATAAGGTCTGCACCATGCTAAGCTATTTTATTTCTTACTTCACAATTTGCGTCATTACACTTTTTCAGCCTGTGGTTTATGTTGCTAAATACGGAGATTTCCTGCTCAGCCTTTGCGTCGAAGCTCTTCAGCACGAGGACCATGTCGCCGAGCGTCGCCTCCTCCGGCACGTCCTCGCCCCGCTGCTCGAAAGTCGCGGATTTGCCTTTGAAGTCAGAATATTCCACGGAAACATCCTCGACGTGCTCACAAACGACTTCCTTCACAGCGGCGACCAGCGTCTCAAATCTCTTTTTCCCTCTCGCACACGATTTTCACGCCGCCATTGAGCAAATTTTCAACGTAACCCCACCCAGAGAGTTGGCGACGTTCTTGACGAACGTGTGGAAGCTACATCCGTCGTCTCCTCGCACGACGATGCTCGCTCTTACTCACGTCCGCAAGTGTGGCTTTTGACATAAACAAGTGGCAACAGGAAAGCTGCTCATCGGCGTGTCCGAAGTCAATGCGCGACGAAACTCGCAACGCAAAGCGGAAACTGTTTTTACGGCGGTGGTGCAATTTTCGATATGCGAGGCGTGGAGGTCATAAACAAGAAGCGCTACATCGAGGTGCGGAGCACGCTGCCGTTGGGCTTTGAGGTTCTGAGCTCGGCGCCCTTTAACGGCGGCTTGCGGCGTGCGAAGGCCATTCTTAACGTGCATGTGCCGCATGATTTCAATGAGGATTCTGAGGCATTCTACCTGCGTTTTCTCATAGAGGAGGGCTTCGAGCCCGCGGAGGTCGTCGGGCTGCTGACTGCCGCTTCCATGGGGAATGCTGAGGTTGTAGCTCAGAACAAAGTTTTAGTTGTGGCGACGGCGGGCTGCACGATTAACGTCATCGTCGTCGTCGCAGAAAAAATGACAGCGTCGGCGATGACAAACGCAATAATCGTAGCGACGGAGGCGAAGGCTGCGGCGCTGAGAGATCTCGACGTCCGCTATAAGGAGCTAAGCAAGGACGGAAGCGTAATCACCGGCACGCCGACGGATGCTGTCGTCATCGCATGCCTTAACAGCGACGGTGGCACACCGCACAAGTATGCAGGCGTCCTCACGGAAATAGGCAGCGAAATTTACGAGTGCGTGCGAGAAGCTGTTGAAAAAGCTTTTGTTAAAGAAAGGAATGCTCCTAAGGAGCGTTCCCTTTTAAAAAGGCTTGAAGAATTGGGAATCTCATTTGACGCAATTTTGGATGCGGCGCTGGAGCTTTACGTTGGTGAGCTTCCGAAAGAGCTTGTCAGGGCTGAGCTGGAGGAGTTGATGAAAAAGGAATGTGAGGACGTAAACGTTGCTTTACTCATTTCTTCGGCGTTCTTCCTTGAGGAAGAGGCGAGGAAGCGGCGGGGTTTGAGGGACGACCCGGTCAATTTACTTGCCGACGAGCTTATAGGAATCGACATCGCCGAATACATAGGTGGGAAGAAGGCGCTGTTCAATTTTGTTTATTACGACACAAGGAAGCCCGGAATTTTGAGAGAGCTACCGCCGTTTCTTGACGATGTGGTCGGCGGCTTCATAGCGGGTTGTATGACGAAACTCTTTGAGCTTTTGGAACGTACTCCCAAGCGGGCTACAGGGGAGGGATGCGGGACTTAATAGCGTTTTCGACGAGGTTGCCGGTGCGCGGCGGCGACGTCGTGCGGGCAGCGGAGCAGAATTTTTTATACCCTGTGCTTGCGGTCCTGATAAGCGTGCTCGTCGCCGCAGTTAGCTTTCCGTCGTTCCTACTACGTCCTGAAATTGCGTCGCTCTTGACGTTGCTCTTTCTGTATGCGACTACAGGCTTGATGCATCTCGATGGGCTTGCAGACTTCTTCGATGGGCTTCTTGCAGGCGGCAGCGTCGAGCGAAAGGTGAGGGCAATGAAGGACGAGAGCGTGGGCGCCGCCGGCGTTTTCGCTGTTTTCGTCGTGCTACTTGCGGAGTTCGTTGCGTTTTCAAGCTTAGGAGCGTCGATCAGCAACGCTACAAATCGCACGGCGGCGTTTTTCAGCTTTTTCGCAGCCTTGCTCGTTGCTGAAGCGTCGGCAAAGCTTGGCATGACCACTTGCATCTTTGCCGGTAGGTTCGTTAAAAAAGCAGCGCCGCCAGCCGTTGCTCCGGGCTTGGGCGCCCTTTTCGTGGCTAAGCTCACGCCGCAGAAATATGCAGGCTCCGTCACCGTCTCTGCGGCAATCGCCACCTCTTTACTCCCGCTATGCGGCGGCAAAGCTTTTTTAATACTGCTTGGCGTCCCTGTAGCGATTCTCGTCGCAAGAGCCGCAGCCAAGAACTTTGGCGGCGTCAGTGGCGACGTCATGGGCGCTACGAACGAAATTGCGAGGGCTTGCACCCTCATGGCGTGGCTTTTTGCATAATCCATTTCTTTTAAAAGTAATTGCTACTAATTCCATATCTTAAAACGAACAAGAAGCATCCGCCGAGCCGTAACCGTATGCGACACTTACAAGCGAAAGAGCCGCTTCTTCTTTTCGAGTTTGACGCTCAGAATGCCGTTTCGAAAGGTCGCCTTTGCGTTTCTGACGTTTATTGGTTTTCTGAAGTTTATTTCTTTGCAGAACTTCCTGTCGCCTGTCGTCATTATCTCAAGGGTCTTCTCTGTGGCGTTCAGCCTTATTTCGTCCTTTTCGACGCCAGGAAGCTCAACAACAACCTCGTAGCAGTCCTCGTGTTCAATGACGTCTAAGAGGGGCTCATGCCCCTCGTATTCGAATTTTTCCTCTCCGTCAAGCTCCTCGTCAAAAACATCAAAAAAGCCATCGGCTTCCAGACGCTTTAACATCTCTCCAAACGCCTCTTCAAAATCAGAAAGCAATGGCTCAAGCTCTTCCATGTATTTATCTATTATATCAAAGACAGACGGTTTCTTCTTCCTCCTCCACATGCGCAGCCCTCAACATAATTTATGACCAGCTATTATTAAACCCTTTGAAGTAACTAAGAAATGACATGGAGACAAAGAACCTTGTGGTTCCGGGAGATTTTTTGGGGACATCTGAGGAGTTCATAGTAGGGGATGGCGTTTACGACGAGCGTGGCAAAATATATGCGGCGGTAGTCGGCGAGGTCAAGATAGAAGATAAGCGCATAAGCGTAGTGCCGAGGGTGGGGACGCCACCGCTGCCGAGGGCCGGCGACATAGTCATCGGGCGTGTCGAGGACGTAAAAGAGAACGTGGTCGTCGTGAGCATCGCTTGCATACAGGGGTGTGAAAACCGGAGCGTCGCAACCTCCGAACGTGGAATCATCCACATCTCCAACATAAAAAACAGTTACGTCACGAATTTGCAGCAGGAATTCGCACACGAGGACATCGTGAGGGCGAAGGTGATAGACGCAAAGGCATTGCGGCTGAGCACCGAGCAGAGAAATCTAGGCGTGATAAAAGCGATTTGCGGGAGGTGCAAAAGCAGCCTCGTAAGGCGGGGCAACGTGCTTTTCTGCGAGACATGCAGGAAGGTTGAGATGAGAAAAATTGCCGACGATTATGGGAAAGTAGTTATATAGGGGTGCGAGGATGAAAATATTAGAAAGGCGGGAACGGGAAATAAAGATAGAGTTCGAGGGAGAGGACCACACGATGATGGTGCCGCTGCGTTTGGTGCTTTTGGGTGATGATGCTGTGGAGTTCGCCACTTACGACATTAAAATACCGAACATAAGCAACCCCGTCCTCTATCTAAGAACGAAGCCGGGCAGCGACCCACTCGTCGTGTTGGAGCGTGCCGCTGAGAATTTAATTTCGATGCTTGAGGGGTTTGAGAGGGGATTTGTGAGAGCGCTTAAAGCCAAAGTAGGGACCGAAGATTAGTGCGGCAGTGGTCTAGCGGTAGGACACGGGCCCCCCAAGCCCGTAGCCCGGGTTCAAATCCCGGCTGCCGCATATGCCCTCTGACAAATTTTTGAAGGACTTAAAGAAATATGAGTTCAGAAAAATATTGGAGGAGTTGAAGGAGCGGCGGGGCAAAGGCACCGAGCTGATATCAGTTTATATACCGCCGGATAGGCAAATCTCCGACGTCATGTCCCACCTTAGGGAGGAGCACGGGCAGGCATCAAACATAAAAAGCAAGAGCACGAGGACGAACGTCCAGAGCGCCTTGGAGTCAATACTTTCAAGATTGAGATATTTGGAGGTTCCTGAAAACGGGCTGGCTATCTTTTGTGGTGCTATAGATGTGGGCGGCGGGAGGTCAAGCCTTGAAACTTATATTGTTGAGCCGCCTGAAAAGATAAAGTCCTATATCTATCACTGTGATTCCTCGTTCCTGCTTGAGCCGCTGGAGCGGATGCTTGAGGAGCGTGACAAATTCGGCTTAATAGTCTTGGACAAGAAGGAAGCAACCATTGGCATGCTCCACGGAAAGCTCGTCGAGCCGCTAAGGCACCTGACAAGCAACGTCCCGGGGAAGCAAAGGAAAGGCGGACAGTCCGCACCTCGTTTCCAGCGGCTCCGTGAGATTGCCGTTGAGGAGTTCTACCAGCGAATCGGACGGCATGCCAATGAGCTTTTCCTGCCTGAGAAGGACGAGTTGAAAGGCATTTTAATCGGTGGACCGAGCCCCACAAAGGAGGAATTCATAAAAGGCGAATACTTACACTACGAGCTGCAGCGTAAGATTATAGGGGCGTTCGATGTGGCTTATACCGACGAGTCCGGCTTGTTCGAGTTGATGGACAAGGCGGAGGACGCCCTCGCAGAACTCGACCTCATAAAGGAGAAGAGGTTGATGACGAAATTCTTGAGACTCTTAGCTAACGACGAGGGGCTTGTGGCTTACAGCGAGGCGGAAGTGCGGAAGATGTTGGAGATCGGTGCGGTCGAGACGCTGTTGCTTTCGGAGGGATTGCCGCACGACAAAGTCATGGAGCTTTCAGAACTTGCAGAGGCAGCGGGCACAAACGTGGAACTCATATCCAAAGACTTCGAGGAGGGTTTGCAGCTGCTGAAGGCCTTCGGGGGCATCGCCGCCGTCCTGAGATATCGGGCGAATAAAAGATGATACGGCACCTCACAAATACCTTGCAGCTAACAAATACCAAGCTCCCTAATAAGGACTTAGAGGGGGTGAGCGCCGCCGCTCTCTGCGGATTGACTGGAAGCGAGTTACCGGTGTTAGGTGAATACCTTCCACCAAATACTATGAGCAGGTTCGTATATCACTCTAAACAAAATGCGAATAATTATTCCGTATTCTCGAAAAGGCCCTCGTGTAGGCAAGAAAATGCTTAATACCTTGATTTTAGAGACAGTGTTCTGGAAATAATTTAAATTTGAAAATATCATCCATCGCGGTCACCTCCTTTCCCCTTTTGGTTGAAAAATCGGTACTTATCCGAACGAGTATCTTCGCATGTGGCGTAAAGTTTAAATATAAGTAAAATCTTCCTCTGAGCGGTGTTTGGAATGAAAAGGCGCAAAGGTGTTGGCGTTAAGACTTTGTTGGCGGTGTTCTTAGTCTTCGGCATCGTGCAAGCCGCTGCTGTGGAGAAGAAAATTCGATGGTTATCTTACAACGAAGGCATGAGTCTCGCGAAGGCGGAGGGGAAGCCCATGATGCTGGTCTTCACTGCGGAGTGGTGCAGCTGGTGCAGGAAGCTTGAAGAGGAGACGTTTTGCGAGGGGAGCGTCGTGACGCTCTCTGCGGACTTCGTGTGCGTTAGGGTGGACGTTAACGAGGAGTCGGAGCTTATTAGGCGCTTCGGGGTGCGTGGCATTCCTGTCGTGCTCTTCACCGACGAAGGCGGCAACGAGCTTCACAGAGTTGTCGGTTTCGCCGACGAGGCGGAGCTTCTTGATGAAATGTTGAAGGCGCTGAGCGCTGTCGGCAAGACTCCCTCGGTAAGCATACAAATTCCAGAGACGCCGGCGAGAAGAATACCTGCGATGAGCCTTGCGCCGCTCCTGAGCATTTTCATTGCGTATGTGTTGAGAAGGGGCAAGAGGAAATAGAAGCGAGGCTATGCGTCGCCGGGCTGCGCTCCGGTTTCTCATCCTCGCCGTTTTCCTTGCACTCTTGGCGCACGGCGTTTTTTCAGGAGAGCCCGCCGAGGTTCTAAGGAACGCCAGGGTGCTTTGCTTGTCGTGCCTCGGCTTGTGAGATGAAGCTCGGCAGAATAAGAACGGGAGTTCAGACGTTCTGGCTGCTTTTTCTGAATTCTACACTGCCTTTGAAGTTTTTTGATTTTCCGGTGTTGAATTGTTATTCGTGCCCGCTGGCGGCGACCTCGTGCCCCTTGGGCGCCTTGCAGCACTTCTTCGCATTGCGGCGCCTTCCGTTCTACGTTGCAGGTGAGCTTGGCGTCGCCGGCGTGCTCGGCGGCGGACTGAGTTGCGGCTGGGCATGTCCTTTTGGTTTTTTCCAAGATGCCCTCTACAAGCTTCCCACCAAGAAATTCAAGCTTGATTTCAAGTCTGCGGAGGCGTTGCGTTTCATGTTTCTGGCGCTCATGATTTTATTGTTGTTCGGAGCGGTGCTTGCGAGGACGCCACTTTTTTGCAAGTTGTGTCCGGCGGGAGCGTTGGAGGCTGCGATTCCTATCGTCGCCACCGAGGCATCTTTGAGGCGACGGATAGGCATGCTGTTTTACCTGAAGCTTGCGGTTTTGCTCACGTTTGTCGTTCTGGCAGTGGTCTCGAAAAGACCATTTTGCCGCTTTGCGTGCCCCTTAGGCGCAATTCTTTCGGCGTTTAACCCGCTGAGCGGTGTGAGGCTGGAAGTGGACGAGCTTGGCTGCGTCCGCTGCGAGCGGTGCGAAGCGGTGTGCCCGATGCGGATAAAAATTTACGAGACGCCGAATTCTACAAGGTGCATCAGATGCCTGAAATGCCTTGATGCCTGCGAAGGCGGACACATTCACGTCCGTTTTGAGCTGACGCAAGGGACTTAAAGTATTAAAAGAATGAGAATAGAGATGGAGCTTGCATTTTCTGACAGGTTGGATGAGTCTTTGGTGGAACGGTGGCAGGAGTTCCTAAAAAAATATTATTGGGAGCGGATATTGGAGCTTTCTACCGCGTATCCTGAGGAGAAAAGCCTTTACGTAAGTTTTTCAGACGTGAATAGGGGCACGGAGCTGGAATTCGCAAGTTTGCTTTTAGAAGCGCCGGACGTCATGCTTCGCAGTGCGAGAGAGGCGTTGCGGCGCATAGACCTCCCGACAGGCGTCAGCCTTGAGGATGCGCACGTGCGCATCGTGGAGCTGCCTAAGATTCATCGCCTCCAGATAAGGGACATAAGGAGCCACCACATTGGGCGGCTGATAAGCGTCGAGGGCATAGTCCTGAAGATGACGGAGGTGCGTCCGAAGGTCGTAGCGGCGGCGTTCAAGTGCCAGAAGTGCGGGCACGTGGCTTTCGTGCGGCAGGAAGGGCGGGGCTTTGTAGAGCCTGCGGAATGCGAACATTGCGAGAGGAAGGCACCGTTCAGGCTCGCTCCCGAAATATCGAAGTTCGTGGATGCGCAGAAGATGCGGTTGCAAGAGCCACCCGAGGAACTGCGAGGCGGTGAGATGCCACAAATCCTCGACGTGAACCTCGAAGACGACATTGCTGGCGTCGCAACCCCCGGCGACCGTGTCGTCGTCACCGGCATTCTACGCTCGTATCAGAGACACTCACACTACGGCAAATCGCCCTTCTTCGACGTTTATTTGGATGCCATTTCCGTTGAGAGGGAGGAAAAGGAATTTGAGGAGATTGAAATAACTGGGGATGACGAGAAGAAGATTTTAGAGCTCAAGAACGACCCGCACATCTACGAGAAGCTTATAAGGTCAATAGCGCCCTCGATATACGGCTACGAGGAGGTTAAAGAGGCGATACTGCTGCAACTGTTCTCCGGGATTCCTAAGGAGCTGCCGGATGGCACAAGGATTCGGGGCGACATCCACGTCCTACTCGTCGGCGACCCCGGGATTGCGAAGTCGCAGCTCTTGAGCTATGCGGTGAAACTGGCACCCCGTGGTATTTACGCGGGCGCAAAAGGCGCAACCGCCGCAGGATTGACAGCGACCGCCGTTAAGGACGAGTTCGGCGACGGCCGCTGGGCGCTAGAAGCCGGCGTGCTCGTGCTTGCGGACAAGGGAATAGCAGCGATTGACGAAATGGACAAGATGGACAAGAAAGACAGAGATGCGCTCCACGAGGCGATGGAGCAGCAAACTATTTCAATAGCGAAAGCCGGGATTACGGCGACTCTGAAGGCTCGTTGCGCCATTCTGGGGGCGGCGAACCCAAAATATGGGCGTTATGACAAATATGAGCCACCTGCGGAGCAGATAAACTTGCCCCCGACGCTGCTTTCGAGGTTTGATTTGATATTCACGCTGATGGACCGTCCCGAGGAGGATGCTGACGTGAACCTCGCATCGCACATTCTGAGGACGCACTATGCTGGCGAACTGCTCGCTACGAGCGGCGGGGACGGTGAGGAGATACGGTTAATAAAGCCCGAGGTCCCGCCGCCACTGCTTCGTAAATACATAGCTTATGCCCGTCGCAACGTGTTTCCAGTGATGAGCAAGGGGGCGATGCGGATGTTTCTCGACTTCTACGTCGGCTTACGGCGGCAGGGCTACGGTGAAGACGCCCCGATACCGGTGACGGCGAGGCAGCTCGAAGCCTTAATCCGACTCGGCGAAGCCCGTGCTCGTGCGAGGTTAAGCGACGTTGTCGCCGAAGAAGACGCAGAGCGGGTCATCCGACTCGTGAATTACTGTTTACGCCGTGTTTTCGTTGACCCCGAGACCGGAAAGCTTGATGTAGACTGGGTAGCGGTCGGCACGAGCAAGAGCCGCAGAGACCGTGCAAAAATGATAAAGGAGATAATAAAAGAGCTTGAAGAGGCAGGCGACGGGGCTGTACCGCTTGAGGAAATTTTAGACGTGGCGGAGAGCAGGGGCATAGAAAGAGCAAAAGCGGAGGAAATCATCGAAAACCTAAAGCGAGATGGCATAATATACTCGCCAAAACACGGATACGTGGGCATCGTTCGATGACGTGTTACGCTTTGCTCTCTATTTTACTCCCTTAGCTGCCGTCGCAGTGGTTGCCCTACCCGCTATCGCAATACGCTTAAAGGGATAGTGCCGTCATGAACGATGGTCGCCACAATCACGCCGCTTACACCCATTTTTTCGAGAGCTTCGATATCTTCGTAGCTCCTCACGCCGCCGCCGAAGATTACGTCATGCTCACTCTTCGCAACGACCTCCGAGAGCAGGGGAAGCGCTGAAGCGACGCCTGCCTTTGTGCCGACGCTCCGCAGCTCCAAAACGATAATACTTTCCAGTGGATAATCGTTCAGCATCTCCACGAGCGATAAAGGGTTCCGTATGGATTCATCTTGAGCTAAAACTCGTCCTTGAACCATATCTAAGCTGACGGAGAGCCACCAGTCGTTCTTCGTCGCCTCTTCTGCCGCCCTTTTTATCAGCTTTATCGAGGCGGTCTCCGTGCCGAGAATCACGACGTCGGAAATTCTTGACGCCTGCTGCACGTCCTCCAAGCTCCTAACGCCGAAGTCGAGCAACACTCTTGAAAGCGCACGCAGCTTCCTGATTTTTACGGCGTTGTGGCCGGTGCGCATGATGCGGTTCAAATCAGCAACGTAAACCTCCTTCGGCTTTATCACTCTCACCACCTCCTCAGGCACTGACGTGCCGACTACGACGCTGTATTCGTGAATCGGGCGATATTTCTCACGCTCGCCCTGCACCGCGTGCACGACGGCTCCGTCCAGAATGTCCAGCGCTAAAATAGCCCTCATCTCAAAAGGTTTGCTGAAGTAACAATTATGGAATACTACATGCACGGCATTGTTGGCTCCGCCGTTCTACGCCGCCTAAAGCCACGTCACTTCGACCTCTTCTGGTCTGAAGTTCGGCTTCACCCCCGATTCCTCGATTGGGGTCTGCACGCCGCTCTTCAGCATTAGAAGCCCAAGATACGCAATCATAGCCCCGTTGTCCTTCAAGAAACGGGCTTCAGGCACGTAAAATTTTGCACCACGCTCCTCGCACATCGTCTTCAGCATTCCTTGGAGACGCTTGTTGGCGCTGACACCCCCCGCCAGCAGAACTTCATCCTTCTCGCAGTGCGCCACTGCACGCTCTGTCACCTCTGTCAGCATGGCAAACGCGGTCTCCTGAAGCGAAAAACAGACGTCCTCGACGCTGTGCCCATCATTAACCGCTTTTTCGGCGGCGGTTTCCAGCCCTGAGAACGAGAAGTCCATGCCTTTCACCACATAAGGCAGCGGTATGTATTTGCGACCGCGCCTCGCAAGCTCTTCGATTTTCGGACCGCCGGGGTGACTAAGCCCTAAAAAGCGAACGAACTTGTCAAGGGCGTTCCCTATGCCTATGTCGAGTGTCTCGCCGAGTATGCGGTAGTGTCCTCCTCTATACGCTAAGACTTGCGAATTTGCGCCGCTCACGTAAAGCGTCACCGGGTCCTTGGTGCCGCACCGCCACCGCCCGACCTCAACATGAGCGATGCAGTGGTTCACGCCGACCAGCGGCACTTTTAACTTTAAAGACAACGTGCGCGCCGCCGTCGCCACCACCCGCAGGCAAGGACCCATACCCGGACCCTGCGAAAATGCAACGCCGTTAATGTCGTGCGGCGTGACGCCATGCTCCGCTGCCGCTGAGAGCGCTTTGGAAAGAACGCCCTTAATTTCGGCGGCGTGGTGCTGCGCCGCTTCCCTCGGATGTATTCCGCCATGCTTTGGGATGTAGGTAGCTTCCGCCTCGGCGATCACGTCCTTCTCATCAATAACAGCAATGCTCAGGTTCCACGCCGTCCCTTCTATGCCAATGACGTAGGTCACATAAGAGTCTCCGTCTTGAACAAACTTATGCTTGACGCTGATACGTATCTGCCGAAATCTGGAGGAAAGAACTCGCAATGAATGCGGACGAGGATTTTTCCTGCCTAACGGCGAGCTACGCCGCAAGTTAGTAGCCGCACTCATAGGGTCATTAAATGGACGGAATAGGCAAATAATGTTCAATTCCGCAAAGAAAAAGGACGCACAAAGCATCAAAAAGAACGCCAATACACAGGTATTATTGGCAAGCCTCGAGGAAATCGGCACGAGATATGAACGGCTCACGCAATATTTGCTGTAATCGATGTCAGGAGACTTAGGAAAGTTAATACACCAGCTCTTAAAGTTCCCCCCCACTCCCTAAATGCCCAAGCAGAGGCTAAGCTGGCTACCAAGTGCGGCAAGGAAACTCAAAAGCTGGAGTAATCACGAGGACGCCTCAGTTACGAGCTCCGAAAAATCTCAAAGCGACGGCGGCGGCGCATCTGAAATTACAGAGCATTGAGGTATACATGGCGTTTGCGAGCGGGCAGTAGCACTCGCCCCGCTTTATCGCTTCTCTTATCTTTGCTGCTCTGTCGGATGCCCACACCTTCCTAAAATCATAATTTTCAGCCCGCAGGTTGCCCAATGACTTTGCGAGGATGCAGCACGCCCAGACCTCGCCGAACGGTGTTATCTGGCAGGAGGCGAACGCTGCATAGCATGGAATTACCTGATGACGCTCCAAGAGCGTCCTTTTTATCAAATCGTAATATTCGAGGCGGAAGGCTTGGATGAGCCTCTGCGTGCCTCCCTTAAAGTAATCAGCTTTTAGCTTTGAAGAAATAAAATCAAGGGCATCTGCAAGCTCCTCGTAGCTTGGCGTTATGCCGCTTCCGACGTTGAAAAGCTCAACTCTCTCCTCCGCAACCTCGAAGATGTGGGAGTCAGGACGTGGCTCTAAGTTCCTCACAAATTCGTAAATTCTAGGAATCGCGTGCACGTTTAACTTAGAAATTACGGTATGCATGCCGACCAATAAGCTCTTATGCTCCTCTCTCAGCGGGACAAGCGCTTCATAAGTCCGAAGGAGCTTTTTAAAGTTTCCTCTAACGCCCCTTATCTCATCATGTAACTCGCCAACACCGTCGAGCGATATGTTAATTATGAGCTTTCTCTCCGCCCTTTTCCTCCTACCCCTCGTTCCATCTCTCCGCTCTAAAAACTCCAAAATCTCTTCAACCCTCCTTTCTATTCTCATCTGCAACAAGGCATTCGTCGGAATATTCACAATTCCTGCATTACAACGCTCAAAAATGGAAATACATATCTCCGGCAAGTCTTCACGTAAGAACGGCTCGCCTCCGCTTATTGTAAACCAGTAGGCGTCGCCTAAATTCTTTAAAATCAAATCTATTTCGTCGGCTTTAAGCTCGCCGCCGCTCACACCTGCCAAGTCCTTTGTACCGCCTTCTTCGCCGCCCGTTGCATTCCAGATGTTGCACGTTTTGCATCTCGAGTTGCACCTGTTCGTGACGCTCAGCGTCACGTTTATTGGCGGCACTACGGGTGCTCCCACGCCCCGAAACGCCTTCAACATCAAAACTTTACTTATCAAAAACAACACCCTTTTAATTACTAAATTCTCTAAACCAAGCTTAAATGAAAGTTTCAGTTGTCGTCCCTACGTATAACGAACGAGAGAACATAAGAATTCTGATTCCGAAAATAATGCGGGTTTTCGAACAGGAAGGGCTTTGCGGTGAGGTCATCGTCGTTGATGACAACAGCGATGACGGCACCGCCGCCGAGGTCAGACGCCTCTCTCAAATCTATCCGAACGTGATTCTGGTCGAGCGGGAGAGGAAACTAGGCTTAGGCTCCGCATACAGATGCGGGTTTGAGGTTGCGAGTGGCGACGTCGTCTTCGAGATGGACGCCGACCTCTCTCATGACCCTATTATGATTCCAAAGTTCTTAGAGAAAATAAAAAGCGGGGCGGACGTCGTCATAGGCTCCCGCCTCGTCAGGGGCGGGCGTGTCGAGGACTGGGACGCCTTCCGCATAATTCTAAGCCGAGGCGCAAACGCCCTCGCCCGCCTGCTCCTGCAGCTGGACGTCAAGGACCTGACGAGCGGCTTCCGTGCTTATAAAAGAGAGGTTTTGGACGAAATCAAGACGAACGGCATGAACATCTCCGGAGGATATGCTTTCCAGGTCGAAATGGCTTATTTTGCAAAAAAGCTCGGCTTCTCCGTATCTGAAATCCCAATACGCTTCAGAGATAGAGAGTTCGGCGAGACAAAGCTTGGGATAAAAGACATCCTCGAGTTTGTGAGAATCTTATTCAAGCTACGCCTACGCTCATAATTCCTCAACGTTTTTAAATCACTAAAAAAGACCTTAGATAACCTTGCGAGGGGTTGAGGTGCATCCATGTCGATAGAGCCAGAGCTGAAAAGTAAGGAGGACTTGAGGATAGGTGTGTTCATCTGCCGTTGCGGCGTGAATATAGGCGGCGTCGTGGACTGCGACGCCGTCGCCGAGTATGCGAAGATGCTCCCGCACGTCGTCTGCGTCTCCGTCAACAAATTCACATGCTCAGACTCCGGACAGGCGGATATCCAAGAGCATATCCGCAAATATAACCTCAATAGGGTCGTCGTCGCAGCATGCACGCCGAAGACGCACGAGCCGACGTTCAGGACGTGCTGCGAGGAGGCAGGCCTGAACAAATACCTCTTCGAGTTCGTGAATATCCGGGACCAGTGCTCGTGGCAGCACATGTGGGAACCCGAGAAGGCGACGGAAAAGGCCAAGGATTTGGTCAGGATGGGCGTCGCTCGTGCGCACCTTTTAGAGCCACTTGAAGAAGCAGAGGTGCCAGTCCGCGACGAGGCGCTCGTAATTGGGGCGGGCGTCGCTGGCATGCAGGCGGCGATGGACCTTGCAGACATGGGCTTCCACGTCTATCTCGTGGAGAAAGAGCCTTCAATCGGCGGACGCATGGCTCGCTTCGATAAGGTCTTTCCGACGAACGACTGCTCAATTTGCATTCTCGGTCCGAAGATGGTAGAGGTCGCCAGAAACAGGAACATCGAGATTTTAGCCTACTCGGAAGTCGTTGACGTAGAGGGCTACGTCGGGAACTTCGAGGTCACGATTTTAAGAAAGCCCCGCTACGTTGACGAAGACAAATGCAGCGGCTGCGCGCAATGCAGCGAGAAGTGCCCTGTCGAGGTTCCTTACGACTTTAACGAGGGCTTCGGCACGAGGAAAGCGATTTACGTGCCGTTTCCGCAGGCAGTGCCGCTGAAGGCGCTGATAGACATGGAGAACTGCTTAAGAGCGGAAGGCAAGGAATGCAAAGCTTGTATCAAGGCGTGCGAGCGGGACGCCATCGACTTCGACCAGAAACCCAAATACATGAAGGTAAAAGTCGGCACAATCATCGTGGCGCCCGGATTCTCGACATATGACCCCGAGCCGAACCACGACTACGGCTACGGCATCTACGACAATGTAATTACAGCGATGGAGTTCGAAAGGCTCCTGAACGCTGCCGGTCCGACTGAAGGGCACATCATAAGACCGTCAGATTGCAGAGAGCCGAATGTCGTCGGCTACATAAACTGCGTCGGCTCTCGAGATGTTCGCACGAACATCTACTGCTCAAACGTCTGCTGCATGGTGAACATCAAGAATGCAACTCTGCTGAAGGAAAAGCGTCCCGAGACCGACCATTACCTTTTCTACATGGACATAAGGGCACCGTTTCGCCTCTACGAGGAAGCCTATAATCGGGCGAGAGAACTCGGCATTAAGTTCATACGAGGCAGACCCTTCGAAGTCGTCGAGAAAGAAAACGGGAATTTAGTCGTGCGTGTTGAAGACACGTTAAAAAGCGAGGTGCGGAACATAGAAGTGGAGCTTTTGGTACTCGGCACGGGAATCGTGCCGCATGCGGACATAGAAACGCTTTCCAAGATGCTGAAGCTGCCAAGGGCTGCTGACGGGCTCCTGATGGAGGCGCACCCAAAGTTGGGACCTGTGGACACGGTAATAGATGGGATATTCGTGGCGGGCTGCGCCTCAGGTCCGAAAGATATACCCTATGCTGTTTCGCAAGGTAGCGGCGCAGCTGCTCGTGCCGCACGCCTGCTAACCGCTGGGAGAGCGAAAGTAGAAGGCATAACGGCGACATTGAATGCCGAGAAGTGCGTGGGCTGCGGGCTTTGCGTTGCGCAGTGCGCATACGGTGCGATTTCGCTCGAGGGTGGAAAGGCGAAGCTCGTGGAGGCGCTCTGCAAGGGCTGCGGGACGTGCGTCGCCGCCTGCCCCACCGGGGCCCTGGAACAGAGACATTTCAAAAACTCGCAAATCACGGCACAGGTTAGGAACATATTTGCCGTTGCTTAAATGCTGGTGTGTTGAGAAAAGGATAAGAACATTAAGCGCAAACAGACTGAGTGGAAATGAAGCAGGAAGTTAAGAGCATAGAGGACATCCCGGGGGTTGGTCCTGCAATTGCTGAGAAGCTAAGAGCGTCAGGCTACACGAGCGTGGAGGCAGTGGCGGTAGCCTCGCCGACGGAGCTCGCCGCCGCCGCTGAGATTGGGGAGGGTGTCGCTGCCAAGATAATAAACGCCGCTCGTGAATTGGCGGACGTCGGCGGCTTTGAGAGCGGCGACGTCATCTTCGAGCGCCGCAGGGAAGTAGGCAAGCTGACGACGTGTTCCTCCGCTCTTGACACGCTGCTCGGAGGTGGCTTGGAGACGCAGGCGATTACAGAGTTCTATGGCGAGTTCGGCTCTGGAAAGACGCAGATTGCGCACCAGCTTGCGGTGAACACCCAACTACCCAGAGACCGCGGCGGACTTGAAGGCTCCGTCATCATCATAGACACGGAGAACACCTTTCGCCCTGAACGAATAAAGCAGATGGCTGAAGCCCTTGATTTGGACCCAATGAAGGTGCTCAGGAACATACACGTCGCCCGTGCCTACAACTCGAACCACCAAATGCTCCTTGTAGAGAAGGCGCAGGAGCTTGCGGACAAGCTGAAAGACTCTGAGCAACCGGTTCGCCTCCTCGTAATAGACTCGGTGACTGCGCACTTCAGGGCTGAGTACCCGGGGAGAAGCTCCTTAGTAGACCGCCAGCAGAAGATAAATAAGCATCTGCACGACGCCTTGCGGTTCGCTTATTTGAACAATGCCGCCGTCATGGTCACGAACCAAGTGCACGCACGTCCCGACGCCTTCTTCGGCGACCCCACTAAGCCCATCGGCGGGCACGTCCTCGGGCATACCGTCACCTTCCGCGTCTACCTCCGGAAATCAAAAGGCGAAAAGAGGATAGCACGCCTCGTCGATTCCCCAAACTTGCCCGAGGCGGAGGTGGTGTTCGCAGTAAAGCCCGAAGGCGTCAGAGATTGACGCCAACCTGAAAAGCCGAGAACGGCGAACGTCTACCGAGTAAGGGCGATGTCGCTCGGGATAAGATGCCGTCACCCTTCCCTACAGCTTTCACACAACAAGAGTCCATCTACAAGGCTTAGGTTCTCTGAAAAGGTGCCGCACCTCTCGCATATCCCCTGTGACAGCTCCTCTCCAGATTGCTCAATCTCGCGCTCCACGTTCATTTCTACTAATTCTGCGAGGATGGAGTTCATCTCAGAATAGACTGCAAGAATATCCACATCCGCAACTATGCCCACAAGTTTGCCGTTCTCCACCACGGGAACCCTCCGTATCTTGTTCTTCAGCATCATCCTCGCAACTTCCATAAGGTCGTCATCCGGGGATGCCGTAACCAAAGGGGACTTCATCAGGTCTTTGAGCCCCACCGTGCTTGGCTTTATGTCTTTCGATACAAGCTCCCGTATCATGTCCCTTTCTGTGACGATGCCGATAGGTTCCCCCCTATTCACTATAATTACACTGTCCACGTCGTATTTCAACATCATACGGGCGGCGTCCCTGGCGTTCATCCTCATGTCTGCCTTCACAACGTCCCGCACCATTACCTCCTTTACCGGGATATTCGTCTCCATACCCACCATTCCCTCGAAGATTAGACCCTTGCTTTAAGCCCGCAGCTCGCAAAGCCTGCAGGCATCTCTTCTTAATTTGGTTCGCAACCATAAAATTTAAAGATTTTGGGGTGCTGGGACCATTCGGATAAGAAATAATCCGGCATAATGTTTTTCAAAAGGAAAGCGGTGAGATTGGCGATGGCGTCTTTTCAATATTAGATTATTTTCGAAGGACAACCCAAGTAGCTATTACCTCTGCGTGAGTCTATTGCAAGAATACAGAATAATTAACGTTGAACTTGTCTGTAGTCAGCAGTTTATAGATTCTCTTTAAAATTTCATAAAGAATTCAATAACAAAGACGCATAGCAATTGTTGAAACTGTTGTTAGGGTTAACATAAAAAGCTACATATATGCTGCGATTAACGTCTAAACTGAAGATATTACAGATCAACCTTATTATAAGAAATTATTTAATTATAGATTTTAGTGAAATTAAGCGCAGATGCAGGAACAAGGATTCCGTAATAACTGCAGACAAAATGTTTTGCTATTCTCAGGTAATGGGTTAAAATATATCTGTAAACCTTTTGGCATGATGAATGGTGTCAAGAGTTTGTTCTCTGAATAAGGAAAAATGCTTATAAGGAAATTATAATTATGTTCTATAAATCTGTCGCTAAGAGGACCACCGATTTCAATCGGTGGGTTAGGGGAGGTGGGTGGGAAATATTTAAATACTTTCTAACAATTATCTAACATGGAAAAGAAGTTAGTGAGAACATTGTGTTTCAAACTTATCCCAGATAATCCAGAATTGCTTGACGAACTCATGCTCGAAATTCGCAATGTGTTCAACCAATACCTCGAAGCATGTAAAAAGCTGAACACTACAAACAGAAACAAGCTTGAGACGTATCCTGTTAAGTCAAAGCTCATCCAGAACACAAGACAGATGGCAAGGGAGAAGGCAAGGGAGGCTGTAAAATCCTATTTTGAACTAAGGAAGCAAGGTAAAGATACTTCATTTCCCAAACCCAAAGAGAAGCCAATGCCAGTAAGGATGAACTATAAAGAGGGATACGTCGTTAAGGAAGATTTTACGGTTAGGATATCTGTGTATCCACGAATCCACGTTTACGGCAGACTTAAAGGGAGCGATTTGGATTTTGCTTATCTCTACAACGCTTTAAAGGGAAAGTATGATATAGGAACTGCTGAATTGCTGAAAAGGGATGGGGAATTCTACCTGCACGTAACCATAAGCAAGGATTTTAATAAATCTTACGAGCCCAAAACCTTCATCGGAATTGATGTAAACGAGAACTCTGTTGCCATAACAGCTTTAGACGAAAGTGGTAGAGTGTTGAAATCAGCAATTCTGGAGTTCAACGAGCTAAAGTTTCTAAGGCATAAGTTTGACCTAATCAGGAAGAAGGTTCAGTCTAAGAAACTTTTAATGCTTAAAGTGCTGGGAAGGATTGAGAAGAATACAGTAAGAGATTGGTGTCACAAGGTATCAAGGATTGTTGTTGAGTTTGTAAAGCAGTTCCAAAAGCCGATTATTGTGCTGGAAAACCTCAATGGAATGAGAGAATCAATTGATTACGGAAAAAGAATGAATCGTCGCTTGCACAAAATTCCCTATGCGATGATCCAGAGCTTCATAGAGTACAAAGCTCTGTGGGATGATGTGCTAGTCGAGAGAGTTGATCCCCGTAACACCTCACACAGGTGTCCCCTGTGTGGGGGTAGAGGAGTTAGGAGAAAAAGGTTGTTTAAATGCAGTTGTGGACTGCAAGACCACGCAGATAGGATTGCTTCGCTAAATATAGCTCTAAGGGGATACACATACTTGAAAGAAAACGTGCCACCCGTCAAGAGACTTCCCGCTCTGAGGAAGGTGAGATGGGTGGCAGCGGGGCGCGTGAGCCGCCCGACCCCAGCCGTAGTGGCGTGTTTATCTGGGGGAAGCCACCGTCTTTAGACGGTGGTAGTTCACAGGCTACCAATAATGAAGGTGAGGTATTATGACTGAGCGGGTAGGCATCCATGCGCTTTATGCGTTCGGCATCCTGATGCACGTGGTGGGCGTCATTTATTTCGCAAGCGAATACATACGCTACCTCTCAGATTACGAGAAGCTGGCGATTCTTGTTTTACTTTCCGTCATGTGTTGGAATGTGAGGGGTTTGAGATGGCGTTCAGCTTGTAGCGACCGCCGCCTTCATGGTTTTCGCGGAATAGCTAATGCACAGGGCGAGCAGCGGAAAGAGGGGGAGGGAAGAAGAAACGGGGGAGTTAGAGCCGCACATCATCAGGTATGGGTTGTCCTACGTCTCCTAAGTTTACGCCTTAGCTTTTTCATGCGGAGGGACTTACCGGAGATGCTGAAGGTCGCAGTCAGCATCGTCTCGACATTTGCCTCCTCCTCGCTGCAAACAGGTTGCAAAAAAGCTGATTTGAACATTTAACCCTTACCGGGCGATACGTGTGAGAACGAGCGAGTTAAAGCTGAACGAGCGAGTGAAGGACGCACTGGGCGACTTCGAGCTTTTCCCGCCGCAGGAGCTTGCGGTGCGTTCCGGCATTCTGGAGAAGCGACGGAACTTCGTGGTTGCGTCGCCGACGGCGAGCGGGAAGACGCTTATCGCAGAACTCGTGATGCTGAAGTCAGTCGTCGAAGAGGACGGCAAATGTATTTACGTGGTGCCACTGAACGCTCTGGCTTACGAGAAGTATTTGGATTTTACAAAGAAATACAGAAGCCTCGCAAAAGTCAAAATCTCGACGGGAGACTATGATAGCCCGTCATACGAGCTGCGAATGGGCGACATCATAATTTTGACGCTTGAAAAGTTCGACTCGCTGACGAGGCTGAGGCCTGAGTGGTTGCATGAGGTCACGGTAGCGGTGATTGACGAGGTTCATATGCTCGGTGATGTCGCTCGCGGTCCGAGGCTGGAGGGGGCAATAGCGAGGTTCAGAAGCTTCAACCCCGAAGCGAGAATCTTAGGACTTTCCGCCACGATTTCCAATTGCGAGGATTTCGCAGCATGGCTTGATGCAGAGCTTGTAAGGAGCGAGTGGCGCCCGGTGCCGCTGCGTGAAGAAGTTTTACTTGCGAGGACGGATGCGGGGCTCCTACACTACATTATCGAGGCAATTCGTAGCGATGCGCAGCTTCTGGTCTTCGTGAACACGAAACGCGGCTCCGTGGCGTTTTGCAAGAAGCTTGCTGAGAAATTGAGGGCGCAAACGACGCTAATATTCACGGAAGACGAGCTTAAGGAGTTGGAGGAGCTTGCGGAGAGTGTTGATTTCGGCGTCGACGAGCTTGCAAATTTTGTGAGAGCGGGCGTCGCTTACCACAACGCTTGGCTGCACCCCGAACAGCGGAGAGCCATCGAGGAGGGCTTCCGTCGCCGCCTGATAAAAGTAATATGCTGCACGCCGACGCTGGCGATGGGCGTTTCGCTGCCTGCGAAAATTGCACTCATCCGCAACTACAAGTTCTTCTCGGGCGTCATGAGCGAGCCTATGCCAGTATTCTGGGTCAAGCAGGTCTTTGGACGAGCGGGACGCCCAGAACATGACGACTTCGGCGTCGGAGTCATCGTTGCAAGAAATAAAGCCGAGCAGCGGGAGATAGAACGACTTTACATAAAGGGGACGCCAGAACCGATATTCTCGCAGTTTTCGGAGGAAATGCTGGAAGAGCAGATACTGGCGACCATCGTCAGCGGCGCACGCACGAGCGGTGAGGTCGCAGAGTTCGTGAAAAACACGTTTTTCGCGCACCAGAGACAATTAGATGAGCTTTTCTACTTCGGCTTTGAGGAGGGCGTCGAGGAGATTCTCATGAGTCTTGCTGAGAAGGGCTTCATCATGAAGATGCGGGACAAGGTGATGCCTACGGACTTCGGCGTCCTGACTTCTCGCCTTTACCTATCCTTAAATTCGGCTTTATGCCTGCGGGACGGCATTGAGTTTTTAAGCACTGCGGAGTGTAACGAGTTTGACCTCCTCGTCCTGCTGTGCGCGTGCGACGAAGTTTCTCCTTTTAGGATAAAAGGGGCGTTGGAGGTTGCGACAACGCTCACGAGGAATGTAGGGTGGCTTTTTGAGAACGTCAGAGCGCTCGGCACCGCAGTCATCATGCACGCTTGGATAAACGAGAGGAGCTACCCTGAGATAAAAGAGCGTTTCGGCGTTTACCCCGGCGAGATATATAGTAACGTTTACACGTTGGGGTGGCTGGCATATGCGGCTTCTCGGCTCGCAAAGCACCTGCAACGCTCTGAAATGGAAAGTGAACTTATGATTTTGAAAGAAAGAATAAGATATGGAATAAAGACGGATTTGTTGAGCTTAGTGCGGCTTAGGGGTGTCGGGAGGACGCTCGCGAGGCGTCTGCACGCTCATGGCTTTAGAACGCTCGAAGATGTCGCTAAGGCTGACGAAGCTGAACTTTCTAAAGTTAAGGGCATAGGGGAGAAGCTTGCGAAGAGGATAAAGAAGGAGGCGGAATTAAAGAGAGAGAATTAATGCTGATTAATCAGTATTTTTTTAAGTTGCAAATGATATCTAAAGACATGTGCGAGTGGTGCGTCAAGCACGGAGCTGGAAAGAAGTGGTATTTAAATATGGAGAATTACTCGAAGAAGACAGCAGAGAGAGTTAAAGCGAGAGAGTGGAATGACGACTTCTGGAGGGATTTAGAGAGCGTTTGGGCTATTGAAATAAAGAAATTGACAAGAATATCGACCAAACCCGTAGTGGGGCGCAAGGTGAAAATAAAAATCGATCGGGATAAGTGTCCTGAGCCTCATAAGTGTGCTAAGTGCTTGCAGGCGTGCCCCTTAGCAATTTTCGGCATCTACCCTCTCGATCGTGAACGTAATAAGCTTTCAGAGCGCTGGAGGGTGGAGCCTGTATTGGTTGATCTGTGCACGGCATGTAATGCCTGCATCGAAGCCTGCCCTAATGGTGCAATCACGAGCAAGCTATTCGCCCCCGCCCCTCACAGGCGGCTTAACTATCAACAGCAAAATCGCTTACAATATGCTTCAACGGTTTAAAACGCATAGAGGCAAATTTAGAACCTGTTTTAGCCGCATTGGGAGGAAAAATGGTGGGGATTATAGGATATGGGGTTTACATCCCGATGTATAGGCTGAAAACCGAGGAAATTGCAGGAGTCTGGGGCGGTGGAGGTGTTGGCGGCGTTCTCGAACGAGCGGTGCCCGGCGTCGACGAGGACGTGATCACGATGGCGGCGGAAGCCGCTTTTAACGCCTTCGAGCACGCTGACGTCGAGCCTTCTGAGGTAGAAGCTTTGTTCTTTGCGACGACGTCGGCGCCCTACGCTGAAGGGCGTCTTTCCTCAGTCCTCACCGACGCTTTAGGACTCAAAGCGGAGACTGTAAAGGCAGAGCTTGGCTTTTCGGCAAGAGCGGGCGTCGTTGCGCTCTGGAACTGCATGAACGCTATAAGAGCTGGAGAGCTTGATACGGCGCTCGTTGTCGCCTCTGACAGCCTCGTTGGAGCCCCAGGCACGTCGCCGGAATGCAAGCTTGGAGCCGGCGCCGTGGCATTCCTCGTAGGAAAAGACGGCATGATTGCTGATTTTGGCAACTTCTGCACGTTCTCCACGGATTTTCCCTACAGATGGAGGCGGAATGAACGCATCTACGTTGAGGAAGTAGACGACATGAGAGTCGAGCGGGACTTCGGCTACGTGAGGCACGTCTCCGCAGCGATGCATGTGCTCCTGCAAAAAAGTGACACAAAACTCTCGGATTACCAACACGTTGTCCTCGACCAGCCAGATGCGCAGCTCCCAAGGGCGCTTGCAAGAGCGCTAAAGCTTGATGGCAAGAGGCTTAGAGATGAGCAGTGGCGACACGTGCTCATCGCCCAGGAAATAGGCTGCGCAGGCGCCGCAACATGCCTGATAAGCCTCGCAAAGACTCTTGACGTGGCTAAGCCCTCAGAGAAAATATTAGTGGTATCTTACGGCGCTGGGGCAGGCAGCGATGTTTTTGAGCTCACAGTCACGGAGCGGATAGAAGAGCGGCGAGGATGGGTGAAGCCTGTAGAAGAGTATTTACGGAGGAAAGAATATGTCAGCTACGGGGTCTATGAGCGTTTTCTTGGGATAATAAGGCGGGCTGAGGAGGCGCCACTCGTCCCGAGCATCCCAGCGTACGTACGAGACATGCCCTATAAGCTCAGGCTCGTCGGCTTCAAGTGTAAAAGCTGCGGCGAGATAAATCTGCCGCGGCGGCGCATCTGCAGGAAATGCAGGAAGCCAAGCGAGTTCGAAGAAGTTAAGCTCAGTAGGAAAGGCAGCCTTTACACATTTACAATCGTGGAATACGGTCCACCGGGGCTTGAGCGGAAGTATGCGGTCGGCGTTGCCGAGTTGAAGGAGGGCGTGCGGCTCATCGGCAGACTTACGGACTGCAAGCCTGAAGACGTAAAGGTGGGCATGCCTGTCGAGCTCGTGCTTCGTAAAGTCATCGAACGTGGCGGGCTAGTTGAATATGGATATGCATTTCGCCCTTTACGAGGTGGTGCGAAATGAGGCGTGTGGCGGTCGTCGGCGCTGGTATGATAAGGTTTGGAGAGCTTTTCGATAAGGGCTACAAGGACATGGTGCAGGAAGCTTACCTGAAGTGCTTGGAAAGCGTGGACAAGGGTATAGTGCCGAAAGAGATAGATGCGGGCTGGCTCGGCTGCTATTACGAGACTGATGGGCAGACGACAGGCTTGATGGCAGACCACCTTGGGCTGTTGGAAATCCCGTGGACAAGGGTTGAGAACGCCTGTGCAAGCGGCGGCGACGCCATAAGGAACGCATTTCTTGCAGTCGCTTCCGGCTATTACGACGTCGTCCTCGTCGTCGGCGCCGAGAAGATGCGGGACGTGCCTACGAACATGTTCGGCTGGAAAGGCACCGAGAAGTCGAGGGATTTTATCTGGGACTACCCTATCGGCATTACCGGCGCGGCTAACTTCGCAATGCACGCCGTCAGACACATGCACGAATACGGCACGACGAAGGAGCAGATGGCGCTCGTCGCCGTCAAGAACCACAAATACGGCGCAAAGTATCCATATGCGCACTTCCGCCGTGAGATAACCGTCGAGGACGTTCTGCGCTCGCCGATGGTTGCGTATCCGTTCTCGCTGCTCGACTGCTGCCCGCAGACCGACGGCGCCGCCGTCATTCTCGCTGCGGAGGAGGTTGCTAAGAAATTCACGGACACGCCGGTTTTCATCGCCGGCGCCTCCACCGGTCAGGACAGATGCATGCACATGGAAAAAGAGGACATGGCGTGCTTCCCCTCAACGATTAGGGCGGCGAGGCGTGCGTATAAGATGGCATGCATTGAAAATCCCACAAAGGAGATAGACGTGGCGGAGTTGCATGACTGCTTCACAATGACCGAGATAATAACCTATGAGGACTTAGGCTTCTGCAAGCGTGGCGAGGGCGGAAAGTTCATCGAGGAAGGACAATCAGAGCTTGGCGGCATCGTCGCTTGCAACCTCAGCGGCGGGCTGAAGGCAAAAGGACATCCTATCGGCGCAACAGGCGTTGCTCAGTGCGCCGAAATCTTCTGGCAACTCAGAGGCGAGGCGCACGTCCAAGCAGAAGGAGCGGAAGTGGGACTCACGCATAACATCGGCGGGCCGACGGCGGCGTCCTGCGTCATCATTTATAGGGTTTGCTGACAGTCCTAAGTTTAGATAACCTTCGCATACAGTTGCAACTAAGGTCGCCAGCTTTATGTAATGGAATTAAAAGAAAACGTGAGGGCGGAAAGACGTGAAGCCGAGAGGCTGATGAGCGTGCGTGAGAGGAAAGCCGTCTGTGGGGACTTCCGCTCCGCTTGCCCCGAATGCCACCCATGACGAACGGAGTGATGAGAAGGAAGGCTCTCGATGACGCATCGAATGTCATCGAAAGCCAAAACGGTGATAGCCTATTACAGTCGCCCAGCAACTCAACGCTCACACCATTAGTGACGTGCCAGTGGCGCTAGTCACCCACTCTACCCCACCGACCGCCACGTCACGTTACATCCATCAGCGACGGTCGCAGCCAAGCTTCCGCCTCGCAGAGTTCTCGGCTGCACGCATGACCTCACGCACCGGCACACCCGCCTCCCTCGCTACTCTTTTTGCGTCCTCAAACTCAGCGGAGATGTTTAAGACGGTGCCAAAAGTATCTTCTGCGATTTTGACGGCTACTGTATGCTCCTTACTACCGATTCTTATCTTGACGGTGTCAAATCTCCGCCGGGCGACGAGTCGGTGCTTCGTTGGCATCACACGCACTCCGAGCGTCCCCGTCTCCTCAATTATCCTGCGAGCTAGCCTATAAGCGTCTTCGGGCTTCGCCAAAACTTTCACTACGTGTCCAGCTCGCCCCTTCTTCATCGTCGCTGGCAGAACCGCAACGTCCAACGCCCCCTCCCTTATCAGCACCTCCACCAAATTCCCAAGAACCTCGCCAGTAACATCGTCCACGTTCGTCTCGAGAACCTCCACCTCATCCCTCAGTAAGCCCACGTCCCCCCCAGCCACGCCCTCCTCAAGCACGCCCAACGTCGCCCGCAAAACGTTCGGCACTCCCTCAAACTCACGAGCGCCGGCGCCGTAGCCTACGCCTTCAACCCGCATCTCCGGTAGAAAACGCACCGTATTCTGCACGAACTCTGAAAGCAAGGCGGCACCCGTCGGCGTTAAAAGCTCAGCTTCCAGCGGTCCGCCCCTAAACGTCAGACTACTCCCTTTTAAAATTTCGAGCGTCGCTGGCGCTGGCACTGGAAACCTCCGCCGCTCCCGCCGCTCGCCGCAAACCTCCACAAAGCCCCCGCCAGCAGCAACCGGCGTGCTTAGAACCTTTTTAACGCCCAAACGCCCAATCAGGTCATGGAACGCCGCACACACCCCGACGACGTCAGCGAGCGTGTCGTAGGCGCCAAGCTCGTGAAACCGCACTTTCTCTTTGGAGACGCCGTGAATTTTGGCTTCCGCTGCCGCCAACCGCTCGAAGACCTTCAGTGAGTTTTCAATGACCTTTTGCTCGACAGAGCCCCGCCGCAACGCCATCTCCAAAATTTTCAGTATTTCAGCATAATCTCTTTCCTCCTTCGCTTTTGTATCTTCGCACCGCACCTCCACACGCGTCGCCGAAATTCCACCACGTTCCACGGTCCTGACTTCGAGTTCTATGCCCAGATCAAGAGCGTCAACAGCGCTCTTCGCAAAAGAGAGACGTGCGCCAAGGCTGAGTAGACACCCCAAAACCATATCACCGGCAGCGCCGCAAAATGGCTCGAAGATCAAGACCCTCATGCCCTCAAGCGAAGCAGTAAACACCTTTAACAAGCACGTAAGGGCAAATGTACCCGGGGATTTCTTCTCTTATGCTCGAAACCCCTGCCACCCGGCCCAGAATTTGCTGCAAGCTCGTTTTCATGTGAAAGGGTTGCAAGGAGGAATAAAGCTCGCCGTCTTCGATGCTGAAAGAGTTTAAAACTGTAAGTTCCACCTCGCCCGATACAGGCTTCGCCGTGCTCAAAGCGTCCACCACGAAAACGCTATCGCCCTCCTCAAAAAGCTCCTCCAAGTCGTAGTCCCCGGCTTCCACGAGCAGATTGTGCGGCTTCACGGCGACGTCAGCAGTGTAGTGCGCACGCCTCGCATTCCCGGTGGACAGCGTTTCGTTGAGCAGCGCCGAAAGATTATCGTAGAGGAAGCCCTTGAAGACGCCCTTCTCGACGATGGCGTTCCGCTGTGTCGGCCAGCCCTCGTCATCGAAGCGTGCCGAAAACGCAAGTGCGGGGAGTGTGGCGTCGTCAGTCACGCTTATCTGCTCGTTAAACACCACCTTTCCGACTTTATCCTTCATCGGGAGCGCGCCCGCGACGTCTGCGCAGACGCAGGGCACGAATACGTCGTTTAAAATCATTGAAAGCACCTTAGGGTGCAGTATGATGTTGTTTTTTCCCTCTCGAACCTTATCTTTGGGCACGGTCTCCATAGCCATCTCGGCGGCGTATTCAGCAAGCTCAACCGCATCCAAATCGGAAAATCGGCGCTTCACAGCACTTTCTTTGCTCCTGCCGCCTTCAGTCACGCAGTTCACGTGAAATGAATAATAAGTGGATTTTTCGTGTTTCTCAATGCCGTAAGTGTTTATTACCGTCACGTCCTCGACGACGCTGGAAAGGCAGACCGAGAGCTTGCTTGTCCTCCTTGGAAAGCCGCCAGCGCCTCCCCTTAATATGCTACGCATAGCCTTCATGCAGTCCTCGCAAAGCTCTATGCCTTCTTCGAACTTTATGTTCTCCATGGGGTCGTAGAGCCCGGATACTTCGGTTACGGAGTCTGTAAAGGTGAAAGGTGGTCTTTTTACAGTTTTATTCCCGACGTTTGCTATTTTGATAGCCTTTTCCAGCATGAGCTCCTCACGAATCTTAGAATTAAGCGGAGAGGAGTAATGTCCGAGCCTTTTGTCCTTCACCACCCTTATGCTCACACCGGCGTCTTTATCTTCACCTACGATCCTTCTCGAATTCTCAAAACTTATTAAAATGCCCTTTTTTGAAATCATATACAACTCAAGGTCTAAATCCAGCTTCTGCGCATGCTTTATGAGTTTGTCAGGAGCAAAGCCATATCCCATCCATTTCCACCCACGTTAAAATAACCGCATCAGCCGACGGGGTTCAGGACTTTAAATCCGAGCTCTGCCGCTCTTGCCTCTATTTCGAGCCGTTTTTTCCTGCCGACGCCGCTTGCGACACGCACCGCTACGCTTTGCGGGTCGAGCGCCTCGAGCTCCTTGACGTTGTGCACGAGCGCCTCCCGTAACCCACAAGGATGCAGCCCTCGCACCATCTTCGGCGACCCGTAGCCCACTTGCACCCTCGGGCCCTTTGCCGCTACGTGCTCTCTAAGCTTGTTGTGCAGCCCCTTCGGACGCCGCCAGCTCTCGTCCAGCTTCTTCATGTTTGAGAGATACCTCTTGAACCTCACCTTCTTCCGGCTCGTCATCGCAATCTGATTAGTGGCTCCCACTTATATAACTACGGTGGTAGCGTGCCAGGACCGAGATTAAGAAGGGCGGCAGTCATCTTAGCAGGCGGCAGGAGCACGAGACTACGCAAGGAAAAGTGTTTCTTGGAGTTTGAGGGCAAGCCCTTGATAAAACGGGTGGCGGATGCCGTTCATGGCGTCGTTGACGAGCTTGTGGTGGCGGTGCGGAACGAAACGCAAGCGAGAGCCGTTGAAAAAATCTGCAACGCTAAAATCGCAATTGACAGCTTCAAGGACTTCGGACCGTTAGCCGGCATCCTTGCGGGTTTAGAGGCGACAGTTGCAGAGTATTCGGTGGTTCTTGGTTGCGACATGCCTTTTGTGAGAGCCGAGGTTGTAGAATTCCTTTTTGAGCTTGCGGAGGAGCTGGCGGTGGATGCTGTCGTTCCTGAATGGGATAATGGCGACATAGAGCCTTTACATGCGGTTTACAAGACGGGAGCTATGGCGAGGGAAGCTCGCCGCTTGATGCTTAAAGGAAATAAAAGCATTAGAGTGCCCTTGCGCTTCTTAAATGTGAAATTCGTGCCCGTGCGGCTGATAAGAGAGTTGGACGAAAAGCTTGAAACGTTTACGAACATAAACGTCCCTGAGGACCTATGGCAGCTTACGTTAAAGCGACGCTAAGCGTCAGACGAGCGGTACTACTATCCATCTCGGGGAAATTAATTGTGTTAAAAATTAGGGGGCGTAGAGGACGCCTTTTGCCTTTTTACCCATTGCGAGGTCGCCGGCGTATTTTTTCAGCTTTACGCCCTCGACTTCCTCTTCGCCCTCGAAGCGGAACGATGGCAGCATGTCCACGACTTTGCCCTTAACGACGAGCGTGCCGCCGGTCATTTCGCCGCCCGGCGCTTCTGCGTCGCCGCCGATGACGATGCGTCCGCCTTTCATGCCGAGTCCTGCGAGAATGCCAACAGCACCCTCAATGACGATTTCGCCACCGCTGCAGAGGTAGCCGACGTAGTCACCAGCGCTGCCCTTGACTACGATGCGTCCGCCTGTCATCCCTGTCATCTCGCCTCGGTAGGCGGCTCCGAGGTAGTCGTCGGCGTCGCCCTCTATTATTAGTTCACCGCCTCGCATTTCCCGACCCGCCCAGCAGCCGGCGTTGCCTTTGACGAGTATACGACCGCCACTCATCATGGCGCCACAATGCATGCCGACATTGCTCTCAACGATAATCTCGCCAGCTTTCATCCCCTCGCCGACACGCTTCACGCTTGCAAAATCGCCCTTGCAGACTATTTTAACGTCGTCGGGCTTCTCGGCACTGCCCTCAACGCCCACATCAAACAGGTCGCCAAGTTTTTCCTGACGGTTCCCCCACCACACCTTCAGCTCCTTGATTTCGTCGGCACTCTTCCCGCAGAGGGCGTCCGGCGTCACGCCGTCAAGCTCCACCGGCACCCTTGCGACCCCTTCAAACACTTTCTCCTTAATCCCAAGTGTTATCGTCTGCATCCGCACCACCACCTCACTCCGCAGCCCCCGCTTTTATCACATATGGCTTCGGCACGTAGTCGTCCTGCACCGGATAGTTCGCAAGACTCACCGTGTAATACTCCTTGAACATTTTTTCGAGGTCGCTCAGCATTTCCTTCCAGACAGCTTCGTCTTCATAACGAACGTCCACGTAGAACGTTCGCCCTTCGGGAACGGCGACGACCTCTCCGTCCTTAACGACGACCTCTCCACCCTTAATAGTGTATTTTGCGTTCAGCAATGCCTTCTGGATTTTACCGGCGTCGGTCTCCTCAGGCGAAATTTCGTAAATCGCAACGTCGGCATCCGCCCCGACGCCTAAATGCCCCTTACCATGCTCGTGCAGCCCCAGAATCTTCGCAGGCGTCCCCCTTGTCATGACCGCCACCTCATACCAGTCAAGCTCTCGCTCAATCGTTGGGAGCAGCGCACGCTCGTTTATCACAGAATGCACCTCCTTCATGACCTCTTCCCGCCGCTTCCTGCTCATCAGCAGCGATATCAGAATCGGATACGTGATGAAGGGCCCGCCGTTCGGGTGGTCAGTCGTCAGGACGACCTTCCAAGGGTCTTTGACGAGGAGCGCCAACTCCATGCCGATTGCCCACTGTATAGTGTTCACCGCCACTTTCCCTGAATACAAGAACGGTGTGATACCAGAGCCCGTTTCAAGCTCGACGTCACAGTTCGTCCATTTCCTACCGGTAAGCAAATACAGGTTGTATTCCATCGGACCGTCGGCGGTCATCGTCGTCGTATCCCCCAACATCACCGCCCCCAAGTCAATCGTGACGTGCTCGTGCTGGTCCACGTATTTTGCAATCTCGTCAGCCTTCGACTCGAAATTCCCCCAGTTCGTCCCGCCGTATGAGTGGAATTGGACGTGCGTCGCATGCATGACCTGGCGCTTCCGACTCGGTTTCGTTCCCTTCACTAAATCGTAAGTTTTGAGCGTTGTCTCGTAGTTTCCGGGCTGCCCAAGGCGGTTTGCGTGTAGATGAATGCTATGCGGTAGCGAAAGACGCTCGTTAGCCTCAGCCAACGCCTTTATTATCTCGGCGGGCGTGACGTCAAAGTAAGGAACCGGGTCCTCAAGCCCACAGTTCTTCCGCCAGCCCCACGCTTCAGTGCCGCCCGGATTCACGATTTTGACGCCGTAACCCTTCGTCGCATTTATCATCCAAGCGATATAAGCTGCGAGCTTCTCAACATCGCCACTCTTTGCATATTGCAGCGTCATCCAGTTGTTGTCGAGGAGCGGCATCCCAGCTTTGTCCACAATCGGCGTATCCATTAACTCCTCGTGCATATGCCTCGCCTTCAGCGGCGGCATCGCCGGCTCCATTAAGAACGTGTAGCCCATCTTTGCGTAGCGGTAGCCCGTCGCAAACGTGTTTGGCACGGAGTAGCCAGAACACGCCCGGCAGACGCCCGTCCTGGGCTCAAGCCCCTTCCTTCCGTCTTCAGGTCTGAGAAGACGCCCCGCATTTACTTTCCCGCCAGCTACGTGCGTGTGAGCGTCCACGCCGCCCGGCATCACGATGCAACCGCTCGCATCTATTACCCTCGCCTCCGACGAGACAGACTCCACGACCTTCCCGTCCTTAATGCAGATGTCCATCTTTTCGCCTTTGACCCCGTTAATCGGGTCGAAAACAATCCCGTTTTTTATCAGAAGCTCCGCCATGCTACCACCTCACTGCAACCCCTTAATCTTCAACACCTCGTCCAGAAGCCTCTCCAAAATCTCCTCATCGGTCAGGAACTCCGTCTCTACAAGTTTCCTGAGGCGTAGCGGCACTTTGTCCATGCGGTATGCAGTGCCTTCGGCTTCGACGCCGCAGACTGCCGACGGGATGACGACGTCCGCAATTTCCGTCGTAGGGCTCGGATACGGGTCTATCACGACAAGCGGGATTTTAGCGAGGTGCTTGACGCATTCTGCTGGGAAGTGCGCAGCCGGGTCCGACGCAACGATTAAAGCGGCGTCGCACTCCTTCCTCGAAAGCACATCGTTGGCGGCGGTCTCCCCGGGATTATACCAAGCGTAGCCTCTTGCCAAATCCACGGCGAACGGAAAGCCTGTCTGCCAGGTGCAGACTTGGTTGAAGCCCGTGACGTTGTAGTGCCCACGCATCGGCATGATTGCGAACTTCGTGAACGCATACAAGTCTCTGACGAGGGAAATTGCCTGTTCTATGTTATTGTGCTTGTAGCGGGACTGCGTGAGCCCCATGCCAAAGAATATTATGCCGAACTGCGCCGTCTTCATCATCTACGCAAGCTCCACGAGCCTCTCCTTCGGGACGCCGCCAACACTTTCGGGAACGACGTCTGCAAAGCCATTGACAATCGCTCTCAGAGCAGCAAGCACTAAATAATCCTTGTTCGGCTCCACTCTGATGAAAATGTCAGCCATCCTCGCAGTCCTCGACTCACGAACGTCCACGACAACGAGTTTGCGGTCTTTCTTGCCTTCGGGGCGGAACCAACCCTTTGTGAGGTAGGAATAGCGGCGCATGTGGTTGCCGTGCGCCTCCACAGGGTTAGCACCCCAGAAGATTACGAGGTCCGCTCGGTTTTTCACCTCGCCAAGCGTGCACGTCGGGAGTCCGACTCCCTGAACAGCTTGGACGGTCGGACCGTGGCAAACCGACGCCGTGTTGTCGATGACGCCGCCAAGAACCTCAGCCAGTAGAATGCCAACCTTATGCGTCTCGCAAACCGTGCAGCTCCAGCCGTAGAGCAGCGGGCGTCTTGCCGCCGCCAGGATTTCCGCTGCTCTCTTTATGGCTTCCTCGTAAGAGCATTCCTTGAGCTCGTCGCCCTCCCTGAGAAGCGGGCTTTTAAGCCTGCCGTGTCCGAGAATCTTCGCACGCCCGACGGCGCAGGCGCCCCGCACTTTCTTCACGGCGTTGCCCTCGACTTCCACTCTAATATCATCGCACAAACACCCGCAGAGCGGGCAGACGACATCTGTCACGGTAGGCACGCTCACACCCCCAAACTCTTCAGAAGCTCCCTTACAGAAGGAACGTTTTCGCTCGTCCGCTCGATTTCGGCATCTATGCCTTTGAACTGCGGCATGCCGACGCCACCCGTGTCGCCGCCGACAACAGCGTTCGCCCAAGGTCCCATCGGGATGAACGCGATTCCCTGCGGGTTGCCGTCCGCCTTCTTTGCAACCACGACGACCTCGCCGAACTGCGTCTTCACTTTAACGTTATTCCCTTCAGAGACGCCCACCGCCTTCATATCGTCCTCACTGAGCTCGCAGACAGCAACCACCTTCTGGTACTCCTCAGAAAGCTTATTTTCGAGATTCTGACCTTGCTCTATAGTCCTACCTGTGATGAGCTTCACCCTCACCATCCTCAACCCCGTCTCTTAGTCCAGCGGCATGACATAAATTTGTTACCATGTCCAGCGTCCGCCGCCGAGCACGCCTCAGAGTAAAGCTTAAAAAGAGGGGGGTGAACGTAGTATCAGAGCGCTCCGCTGGTGTAGCCGGGCCAATCATTCGGGCCTCTCGAGCCCGAGACCGGGGTTCAAATCCCCGGCGGAGCATTATTTCTGGAGTAAAAAGCCTGTTAGAATGTTTTGTTTGAAAGGGCAGAGGTGCGTAAGGACAAGAAAGAGGAAATTCATGAGATAGTAGTTAGATATAATTGCGGATATGTTTCAAAAATAGAAATATGTGCAATACGGATATAATACCATTGGAATGATATACATAATACATACGAATGAGTTGAGCGAAATTTCTGGAGCACGAGCGAAATTTCTGGAGCACAAAACTTTATATAGGTTAAACATTATAAGAGGTATAACATCATGGAGGGATAAAATGAACATCTACGTAGGGAACTTATCGCGTGATACCACTGAAGATGATTTGAGGCTGGCTTTTGAGAGCTTTGGACAAGTGGAATCAGTCACTATTATTAAGGACAAGTTCAGCGGTGAGTCAAGAGGATTCGGATTTGTGGAAATGCCCGTCGAAGATGATGCTAAGGCAGCAATCACCGGCATGAACGGTAAGGAGTTGAAGGGACGAACGCTTAGCGTTAATAAGGCTCGCCCTCGCTTTGAAGGCCGTCGAGGCGGTGGGCGGCGTTCCTGGTAAGCAGCGATCAGACATAACAGATTCATGATAGAACTTCGCCTAACAGGGTGTATCCGGCTTCGCTACGCCACGCCAAACCCAGCGCCGCTGGACCAGATACACGCTAATAAGCAGCACACGTGAAAATAGCTCCAAACGAGGTTAACCGTTACTCCTTCTCGACGACTACGCTTTTGTTATACAAGTTCAGCTTGAGGTCGTCAAACGGGATGTCCTCAAAATCCTTCATCCGTGTATTGACTTTAAGCTCCACACTTCTCGTCTCGTCATCGAAAATAACGTTCTCTACCTCCCCTACGTAAGTCCCATCATTTGACAGGACTTTCCTCCCCAGCAAGCTGCTGCTAAAGATTTTCGGGCTTCGCCGTTTGCCTTCAACCAGACTGAACAAAAGTTCTTCCTTCCTTCTGATTTCGTGCATGTCAGCGCCGAGAAGCCCGCATAGGGTATTAACGTCCACAATATCATCCAACCTGAGGGAAAGCATGCTCAGGACGGCGTATACGAAGCACTGCGACATCGCAAATGGGTAATCATAGGCGAAACGCCCGTGCAGCGCAACGGCGTCAGCGTCATCGGCGCAAAGCATGAAATTGTTAACGATGGAACGGACGCCCTCGACTATTATCTCCAGCGCATCCTCCTTTGAAACGTTCTCCGAAGGCACAATGGCAGCCGCCGCCTGAACTGCAAATCTCATGAAATACTCAAGAGAACGCCTGTCCACGTCCTCAAAGATGATGTTCCAAGGGAAGAGTTTTGTTCTGTAATACGATGCCACTTTGCTCTTCAATTCCTCCTTACGCTTATCCCGCCTCCCGAAGCCGAAGAATCGCATCCTTCTCACCCTTTTTTAAACCTTCGCATAATCTCTTTCAGCCCCGTCAGGGCAGTGGGCTTCACGCTCCGCCGCACCTCGCCTTGGCACAGTGTCCAGACCCATTTCCCAAAATCTGTTATCTCGTAAACGCTGCCGCTTCTTTCCACGATGTTGTATTCCGGAACATTTGCCAGCCGCTCAAGCTCCTCTGTCAGCCTTTTATCGTAAGTGTCTTTCACAAGCTCCTTGAACTCTTTGTCCCTCTTATAAGAAATGTCTAATATTTCGTCCAAGCTCAGGGGTTTCCCTACGCTCATGAGCGTTTTAAGGGCGACGTAGGCGTAGTCGTTCTCGATGAGGCGCTCCCAGCTCTTGTCAAGCTCGTTTTCCAAACCGAGTTTCTTCTTCGCCGCCTCTTGGATGAGGGTCGTGACGTAGCTCAGCGTTTTGACTGCGGAAATCTCATCACTGGCTTCCACATATATCCCCGCCTCTGAAATTACAGCTTTCTTGAACCTGATTTCTGGCATGGGCTTTCCGAAAATGATGTCGGTCATCGCCGTAAAATAATGCTCGGACAGCGGTTCGTCGTCATATGGATAAAGCTCCCCGTTCCAGAGGTCGAGATTTGGGGCGAAGCGCGCCGTGAGTTCGAGCAAATCCCGCGTGACGTCCTTTATTGCTGAGAACGCCCCACGCTTTGACTCCAGTTCCATCCGCATTTCCTTTGCCCGCCTTTCCAGCTCGTCGCGCAATTTGCCGCTTATTCCCCGCTCTAACAGCTTCTCGATCTCCCGCAGCTCCTTTTCATAATCACGCTTGGCGATTTTCTCCTTTAGCCGCCAATACTCCTCTGCGAGTGCGTTCGCCCTTTTGTTAAAATTGTCGCTCATGTTCAAGGTAAAAGCTTTAATTGCTTTAATACTCTCTCTCTCGCCTCACTTAAAGAGAACCTCATGACGATTTCGCCCTCTTTGAGCACGGGCTTCAGCAGCGGCTCGTAGCCCACCGGCGGCTCCTCCGACTCCAGCAGAACCCTGTCGTCGAGCGTGCCGGGCTTCCTATAAACTTGCTTCCGCCCGCCGAGTTTGCCACGCTTTGCGCACGGCGTCCCTTCACGCTCTACGATGTCAAGTGCGAAGTCTATGGTCCGAGCGTTCGCAACGCACGTCCCGACGCCGAACCCGTCGACCACGTTCCGGAGCTCGATAATTTCCTCTTCATCAATGCCGCCACTCACGAAAATCCTCACGTTCTTGAAGCCTCTTATGTCAAGCTCCCACCTTACCTCTTTCACAAGACGAGGGAAATCACCCCGCCGAGACGAAGGAGTATCAAGACGTACCGCCTCCAGCCGTTCTTTGAGAGTCTCAGCCGCAAGCACCGCCTCCGTTTTCTCATCGTAATACGTGTCGCAGAGGCAAATGCGAGGCACGTCTTCGGGAAGAACTTCGTCGAAAGCTTTCCACGCCGCCACTTGGTCGCCGAAGCAGATAATAAGAGCGTGTGGCATCGTCCCCATCGGCTTTATTCCGATGGCTTCGGCGCCGGCGACGTTGCTGACCCCGTCCATGCCGCCTAAATAAGCGTTACGTTCAATCACCGCCGCAAGGGCTGGGTGCTGACGCCGCGTCCCGAAGGAAATGACTTGGGCGGCGCCTGCCGCTTTTTTAATCCTTGCCGCCTTCGTCGCAATCCCCGACTCGTGGCACAGAAAGCCCAAAATCGCCGTCTCATATCTCGCAAAGTCCAAATACCGCCCTTCTATCCTGAGGACGGGCTCGTCGCCGAAGAAGACCGTGCCCTCAGGCATAGCATAAACGTCAAGGGGCTTGCCCTCAAGCATATGCGCAACGTTTTCCAGTCCGGAAAAGACGCCCCAACCGTGTTGCGTCGTCGTAACCTCCGCAACGACTTTTGGATTCAGTCCTTTTTTTCTTAAAACCTCCTCAGTCCTTAAGAAATAAACGTCGGTGGTCCTTCCCGCCAGTATGTCCTTTTCCTCCACTGTGAAAAACATCGTGACCCCCTAAACCAGAAGGGCGCCGTGCTTATCTATCTCCCCGCTCTTAATTCTCGTCGAGGATATTATTTTCCCGTCTTGCGCCTTCACGTGCTCCACTCGCACAATTCTTATGGGCTTCATACCCCGCGCCTTCCTGAGCTTGTTAATTTCAAGCGCTACTGTATAGGTTTCAGGTGATATTACAATATAATCGAGGTCTTCGTCAAGAGTAATGCCGAAGCGGTCGTTCAGCTCCACAGTGCGCACGCGCACGCCATATTTCCGAAACATGTATTGACGGAGGTTCTCAGCTCTCGCTTTGTAGGAGAGGACGGTTCTGCACCGGCGGCTGCGTGCCATTTCGTCAGAGGTCAGCCCTATAACTATCTCATCGCCGTCACTAAGCTCGTATACTCTCTGAAGCAATAACCTATGCCCATCATGTAAAGGGTCGAAGGTACCCCCCAATGCGACTTTCATGTTTCATCATCCTGTCGCCTTCCTTGCAGCAGCTTTTATCGCATTTATCACGCTGCTTTTCGGTTTTATCGTGATGATGGGGATTTGGAGTATCTTTTCCACCACAGGGCTGAGTATTGGAGCGCAGACGAGGGCAGCAGCACCTTCACGCTCAGCCTTCACCGCAGAAATTATGGCGTCTTCGATGCTCGTCGCCGGGTATTCCTTAATATCAAGCCTCTCGCCGTCAACGTCCACGCTTCGCATCTCTATGCCGTCAAGCACCGGGCGTGAGGCGATGACCGCCACGAATCTCCTCTTTTTACCGCCTTTTTCCTCCTCTATCCTCCTTATCGCCCTTACAATCTTTATAAAGGTTTTCATGTTGGGCTCTCGCTCGCCGGAGAGAATCTTGTAGAGCGTGCTCTGTGGGATGCCGGCGCACTCGCTAAACTTTGCGATATTCACACGTAACTTGTTCCTCAGAACGTCAGAGAGCACAACATGTAATTCCTTGTCCTGCTGGAAGATGCTCGTTACCAGCTCTTCAGCGACGCTCATCTCCTCCACTTTGACGATGATGGGCCCGCTGCGACTCGAACGCAGGACCTTCGCCTCGTAAGGGCGACGTCATACCGCTAGACCACGGGCCCCAGAATTTATTAAAGCGGAAGATAAAAAAGTTTTACTCATGAGAGGAATGCGGGGCGTGAGCCCGAAGAAGCTAAAGCAAATGATGCAACAGCTCGGCATCAACGTCGAGGAACTCGACGATGTCGAGGAGGTCGTAATCCGAAGGGCGGACGTCGAACTCGTCTTCAGAGATGCAAACGTTACGGTCGTCAATGCACCTGGCGCTAAAACTTACCAAATCGTCGGAACGCCTGAGGAGCGCCCCCGTGTCACGGAGGACGTTGTTTTTTCTGAAGAGGACGTTAATCTCGTCATGGAGAAAGCAGGGTGCAGCGAGGCTGAAGCACGAGCGGCGCTGCAAGACGCAAAAGGCGACCTTGCAGAGGCGATAATGCGGCTCTGCGGCGACTAAACGAAATTGATGGGGGAGCCCAGATTTGAACTGGGGTCTCAGGCCGTCTTGAGCCCTCGGCTCCCACCTCGGCTTCCCAAAGCCCGCAGGATGACCAAGCTACCCTACTCCCCCGTTGTTAGATTAGTCGCCTGATTTATTTATCGTTTACTGCGAATTGAAACAGTGAAAAAGATCACTTTTCACCCGAAGACACCGCGCCGCCGTCATCAGCAAGCTTCCAGGCGGGCGGACGTTTTCACGTCTCCAATGCATCCTTCCTCGCTTATGGCATTCTGCTTCATTTTCGTTTACGGACGCCCGTTCTGGTTAGTCGTAACTTTTGTAAAGTTTGTATATCGCTACGGCTAACCTTCCAGCCTCCGTCTTCATCGGCTGGCTTTCGGGGGAGCGGGAACGGAACTCCCCACATCTTCAAGGCTCTTGAGCGGATATTCCAGCTCCGACAACATCACGGTCGGCTGCAAACCCACATTTTCGCATTTTAAGACC
>NZ_JBMXYC010000002.1:0-23464 GCF_053996935.1 Candidatus Alkanophaga liquidiphilum | reverse complement strand
GGCGAGCAGGTTTATCAAGACAGCGGCGAGCAGGTTTATCAAGACAGCGGCGAGCAGGTTTATCAAGACAGCGGCGAGCAGGTTTATCAAGACAGCGGCGAGCAGTAAGTTTATCAATTTTGGATGCCTAAAGAACAAGCGATGCAGGAAATTAAATCCGGGCTGAAGTTTCAACTTGAGTCTTACGCCCTTTTTCAGAGGTTTTCCCATCCTGACATGCCTTTTACGATAGATAGGGAGGTGCCGAGGTGTGTCGCTGCGTGCCCTGCGGGCTGTGACGCTCGTGGCTACGTGACATTAATCGCTAAGCGTAAGTTCAAAGAGGCATATTCCCTAATTAGGGAGAGAATTCCGTTTCCTGCGGTTTTGGGGCGTGTCTGTCACCATCCCTGCGAGCAGAGTTGCAAAAGGGGCTTTTTCGACGAGCCTGTGGCGATAGCGACGCTGAAAAGGTTTGTAGCTGAAAGCTGCGGGCGAGCGCCTGAGCATGAAAAGGCGCAAGAGCACGACATCAAGGCTGAGAAAAGCGGGAAAAAAGTTGCGGTCGTAGGCGCCGGACCCGCAGGGCTCACCGCTGCCATCGATTTGGCGAGAGCGGGGCATTCTGTGACGGTGTTTGAAGCGTCTCGGCGGATAGGAAGGGTGTTAAGGCTGATTCCGAGATGCATACTCCCCCGCGATGTTTTAGACAACGATTTGGAAAGGGCGCTAAAGCGCTTGGACGTAGGAATAAGGACGGGGTGCAGAGTTGGGAAGGACATCAAATTCGAGGACTTGCGGCGTGAGTATGATGCGGTGCTCATTGCCGTCGGGTTGCAGAGCGTTAGGTTGCTCGATGTGAAGGGACGCAACTTAAAGGGAGTTTATGCAGCAATTTCGCTCTTGGAGAAGGCGAGTCTGGGGGAGAGAGTGCATCTTGGGGATACCGTCGTGGTTATTGGCGGGGGCAACGTTGCAGTTGACGCCGCTTGGGTCTTATTGAGATTCGGCGTGCGGAGCGTGCACGTCGTGTGCGTCGAAGCCCGTGAAGAGATGCCGGCATTTGAGTGGGAAGTCAAAGAAATGCTGAACGAGGGCGTTATCCTGCACAATTCGTGGGGCGTAAAGGAAATCATAGGCAAGGAAAAAGTCGAGAAGGTGAAATTCGTCAGATGTATCTCGGCATTCGACGAACGTGGCAATTTCGCACCGAAGTTTGACGAAAGCGTCTCGATGGAGTTAGAGGCGGATGCCGTCATCTTCGCGGTAGGGCAAGCGGCAGACCTGACGTTCCTTGAGGGCAGCGGCGTTGAATTCGAGGGTGGAATCCTAAAAGTGGACCCGCTCACACTTGCAACGTCGCTGGACGGCGTGTTCGCAGCCGGCGACATAACACGAGGCGCGGCAACTATCGTCGAGGCAGTAGCCGACGGGCACAGGGCTGCAGAATCCATTGACAGATACTTGCGAGGCTTGGACTTAAGGGCGGGGAGGGCGTTGCCGTGGCTCCCTATCGAGCCCGCCGAGATAGAAGCCCGCATAAGAGCGACCCTGGAGGAAGAAGTGCGGCTGGCGGGCGTAAAACGGGCAGAGCGGCTGCGAGTGAGAAAAAGCGGCGAGATGGGTTTTGAAGACATATACGCAAGCATCACGGAAGAGGAAGCCGTGAAAGAAGCAATGCGGTGTTTGGACTGCCGGAGGTGCATGCTCTCGCCAGTGCGTTTGAAAACTGAGGAATTTGCTCCCGAATTTCTTTATGAGCTTGTTCAAAGCACGAAGATAAACATGTGCGTGGAGTGTGGGAAGTGCACCGCCGTGTGTCCGGTCGCTGCCATAGATCCCGAGTTTGCACCGAGGCTCCTTGCGATGAGGGCGCTCGTAGGCGAAGAACTTTTAGGAGAGTCTGCCATTTGGAAGTGTAACCTCTGCGGCGCCTGCGAGGCTTTCTGCCCCTACGATGTGGATTTTGTAGGTTTTGTCCTCGGATTAAGACGAATGTCGCTTAGCACAGCTGCGGCGGCGCCGAAGTTTTCAGAAAATGGGCAGCTTTCCGAGATTGAAGTGAGCGGTAGCAGGCTTGACTGGGTGGACGACGAGATAAAAGTGGCGGAGCGTAGCGACGTTTATTACTTCAGCGGTTGCCTTTCCTTCTTCGAGAGGGTTTATAGCGACCGGAAGCTGAAATTAGGCGAGATTGCGAGGGCGGCGGTGAAACTGCTGAATGCCGTCGGCGTCGTGCCTGCGGTGAGCAACGACGAGCGCTGCTGCGGGCATGACTTGCTGTGGGCAGGCGACGTTGTAGGCTTTGAGGAGTTGGCGAGACACAACATTGAAATGATAAAGAAAAGTGGGGCCAAAGTGGTAGTATTCACATGCGCCGAGTGCTTTAGGACGTTCGAGCTGGACTACCGGCGGGTGTCCGATGGCAATCTCGACCTGAAATTCATGCACATCTCAGAATTCCTGAGAGACAAGAACGTGCCGCTGCGGCGGGGCGGCGGCGGGGAAGAGGTCGTGACGTTCCACGACCCCTGCGGGCTGAGGCAGCTTGGTGTCTATGATGCGCCAAGGGACGTTATCATGAGGGTTCCAGGGGTGAAGCTTGTGGAAATGGAGCATTCAAGGGAGCTGGCGACATGCTGCGGCGTCAGCGGATTCTTAACGTGCGATACAGCGGCAAAGCTCATGCAAGCCGAGCGATTAAAGGAAGCAAGGCGAGCTGGCGCCTCGAAGCTCGTCGTGGCGTGCCCGAAGTGCTTGATTCATCTCGACTGCGCGGCGTCGCCAACGTCTGAAGTCGAAATTGAAGATTTAGCTGTGTTGCTCGCATCACGTCTTTAATTGGAGGCATAGGTGGCAAAGATGCGTTCGGCGCTCGTGATAGGCGGTGGCGTTGCTGGTATTCAGGCGGCGCTCGACCTTGCGGAGCGTGGGCTCCAGGTTTATCTCGTGGAGAAGTCCCCGACCATCGGCGGACGCATGGCGCAGTTAGACAAGACGTTCCCGACGAACGACTGCTCGATCTGCATACTGGCGCCGAAGATGATAGAGTGCTTTCGGCATCCGAACATCACGCTTTTCAGCTACTCTGAAGTTATTGGAGTTGAAGGCGTCGCTGGCGACTTCAGAGTGCGGGTGCTGAAGAAGCCCCGCTACGTGGACGAGGGGAAGTGCACGGGTTGCGGCGCCTGCATCGAGGCATGCAGGCTGAGAGGCAGATTCCCAAACGAGTTCGATGAGGGGCTGGGACGACGAGGTGCTATTTACTTTCCGTTCATGCAAGCGGTGCCGAGGGTGCCTGTGGTGGACAAGCGGCACTGTTTGCTCTTTACAAAGGGCAAGTGCGGCAAGCAGCCTGCATGCAAGGAGGCGTGCGAGGTCGGCGCCATCGATTTCGAGCAGCGTGAGGAGGTAATCGAGCTGAAAGTCGGCGCCATAATAGTGGCGACGGGGTTTGACCCTTTAGACCCGTCTGTGCTGCGAGAATACGGCTATGGGCGGTTCGAGAACGTGATAACGGCGTTGCAATACGAGCGGCTGATATGCGCTTCGGGACCGACCAGAGGACATCTGCAAAGACCGTCAGACGGAAAGGAACCTAAGAGAATTGCATTCATACATTGCGTCGGCTCTCGTAACCCAAGAGCGGGACGCTATTACTGTTCGGCGGTTTGCTGCATGCATTCGACGAAAGAAGCGATTCTCGTGAAGGAGCACTGCCCAGATGCAGAGGTCTTCGTCTTTTATAGAGACATGCGTGCTTTCGGGAAAGGCTTCACCGAATACATAGAGCGAGCGAAGAGCGAATACGGCATCAAATACATAAAATCCGACGTGCTCATTGAGGAGAAAGAAGAGCACAACCTCGTGATAAAATACGACGAACGTGGTAGGCAGAGGCGGCTTGAGGTGGATATGGCCGTTCTTTCGACACTGCTCATGCCGAGGAAAGATGCTAAGGAGCTTGCAGCAGTTCTCGGCGTGAAGACAGATGAGTTCGGCTTTTTCGAACCTGCGGACGAACTCCTGCGACCCTTGGATACGAGCGTTCCGGGAATATTTGCGGTGGGCTTCTGCCGCCGCCCCATGGACATTCCTGAGAGCGTTGCGGAGGGTAGTGCTGCCGCCGCCCGTGTTGCGGAGCTTCTTGGAAGTCTGGAGGCTCGGGGCGAGGAACGAGGCTCGGAGGAGTGAGGATGCGCGAAGGGGAGTTGAGAATAGGAGTATTCGTATGCCACTGCGGCGTGAACATCGGCGGCATCGTAGACGTTGAGGCGGTCGTCGAATACGCAAAGGCGCTTCCCGGAGTCGTGCATGCCGAACGTAACCTCTACACATGCTCGTCAGAAGGGCTTTCGAGAATAAGAGCGGCAATCAAGGAGCATAACTTGAACAGGGTAGTTGTCGCAGCGTGCACGCCGAGGACGCACGCCCCGCTCTTCCAGAAGGTGTGTGAGGAAGCGGGCTTGAACAAATACCTCTTCGAGTTCGTGAACATCCGAGAACAGTGCTCGTGGGTGCACACGCACGAGAAGGAGAGAGCGACGAGAAAAGCGATGGACTTGGTAAGGATGGCGGTGGCGAAAGTTGCTCTCCTCGAACCGCAGGAGGAGCTTAGTTTCGAAGTGACGCCGTCTGCGCTCGTCATCGGCGGGGGCGTTGCGGGAATGACAGCAGCTCTTAACCTTGCATCGCAGGGCTTTGACGTTTACCTCGTGGAGCGAGAAAAAGAGCTTGGCGGGCGGCTTCGCACCCTTGCATCTCTTTACCAGACCGAAGAAACGCCTGAAAAGATTATACAAAAGCTTGTAAAAGAGGTAGAAGGAAACAAAAAAATACAAGTCTTTCAGGGCGCCACAATCAAGTCGGTTTCCGGTTACATCGGAAATTATGACGTGCTCGTTTCGACAGAGGGCGGCGACATCGCCCTTAAGGCAGGCGTGATCATCGTGGCGACCGGCGCCTCCGTTTACGAGCCACCGACCGGGCTTTACGGCTATCGCAAATATGAAAACGTCATCACGCTTGCGGAATTAGAGCAGCGGCTCAAGGAAGGTCAGCTTCCTGAGGTGAGGGATGTGGTTTTCATACATTGCGTCGGCGCCAGAGGGCAGGACAAAAGCTACTGCTCCCGGATATGTTGCGCCGCCTCCATAAAGAACGCTTTGAGGCTCAGGAAGCGTGGAGTAAACGTCACAATTCTCCACAGGGGCGTTACAATGCCCGGATTGGAGAAAGAGAGACTTTACAACGAGTCGAGGGGGCGTGGTGTGATCTTCGTGAGATACGAGCTTGAGCGGTTACCGAGTGTGCAGCGCTCTGAAAACGGGCGGCTCGAAGTTACATTCTACCACGAAGATTTGAGCGTCGAGCTTAAGTTGGAAACAGATATGGTTGTGCTCGTGACGCCGATGGTTCCGAACGACGACGCTAAGGAGCTTTCCACGATGCTTAAGGTCTCGTTAGGCGCCGACGGCTTCTTCCTTGAAGCACATGTGAAGCTACGGCCCGTAGATTTCGCAACGGATGGTATTTTCCTCTGCGGCGCAGCCCACTTCCCGAAGGACGTGGCGGAAAGTGTTGCGCAGGCGCTCAGTGCTGCAGCGAGGGCATCAATACCGCTGTCAAGAGGATATGTCGTTGCAGAGGCCATTTCTTCTGTCGTTGACGAAAAGAGATGCATCGGTTGCGGGCGTTGTGTAGAAATCTGCCCATATGGCGCCATCGCGTTAAGGGATGTGACGCTGCAGCTCGGCGAGGTCGTATTAGTGACGAAAAAGTCTCACATAAATCCTGTGCTCTGCAAGGGGTGTGGCACATGCGTTGCTGTGTGTCCCGTCGGCGCGATAGACCAGAGGAATTTCACGTTCGAGCAAATAATAGCAGCGCTAAGAGAGGCAACGACTACTGTGACGTGACGAGCAGAGCGGTGCGCGCGCCGCCTCTTTTCTGGGCAATGGCGTGCGACGTTTAGCGAAAGTAAGAGTAATTTTTTAATTAAACTCAGTTTATGACGCAGGTTTACTTCTTAGAGGCTCAGTTTCCAGAAGTCCCAGGCATTGAAAAGGTGTTCAACAAGTTGAATTTGGACTTAGAGGGCAAGGTTGTCGCAATAAAGGTGCACATGGGCGAGCTGAGGAATGTAACTTATGTAAAGCCGTTCTACGTGCGGGAAGTCGTGAGGTTGGTGCGAGAGCGAGGCGGCGAGCCGTTCGTCACGGACACCACGACGCTCTACGGGCTCATGCGGGCGGACGCCCTCGGCTATTATAAAGTGGCGGCGGCGCACGGCTTCACTGCTGGGTATTTAGGCTGCCCCGTCCTGATTGCCGACGGGTTGCGGGGTGAGGACGGCGTGCCCGTGCGTATCGAAGCGGATGTGGAGACGGAGCTTAAGGAGATAGAGGTGGCGAGATTAATTTACGAAAGCGATGCAATGGTGGTGGTTTCGCATGCCACCGGTCACGGGGCGACTGCGTTCGGCGGCGCTTTGAAAAACGTGGGGATGGGGTGCGTTACGAAGCGTGGGAAAGCAGCGCAGCATGAAGTCACGAAGCCCCTGCTCGACAAGGAGCGGTGCGACGGATGCGGGCGGTGCGTGAAGCGCTGTGCATACGATGCGATAAGAGAGGATTTTGAGATAGATAAGGAGAAGTGCACGGGCTGCGGGCTTTGCATAGGGCTATGTCCGCAGGGTGCGAGGTTCACGACGAGAGAGATGAAGGAGCGTTTGCAGCGGCGAATTGCGGAAGCGGCGTGCGGCGTGCTGAAGATCTTCGACGATGTCGCCTTCCTGAACTTCCTCGTTGACGTGACGGAGGCGTGCGACTGCGCTGCGACGTTCCCGCCGCTCTGTCGTAACATCGGCGTGCTCGCCTCTACCGACCCCGTTGCCGTTGACAAATGCAGCATCGCTCTCATAAGAAAGGCGGCAGGCAGGGACGCTTTCGCAAACTTCGGTGTCGACCCCGAAATTCAAGTGAAGCACGCCGCCGCCCTCGGTCTCGGAAGCCTCGAATACGAACTTGTGAGGGTTTGAGATAACCTTGCTTTTTACGTAACTTATTTATCCCTCGCCAGCAAAAAAGATTAAAAGAAATGGAAGAGGGCAAACATCCGTGCGGCGAGGAAGAGGCGGAGGACGACGACCTACTTGGTGGTTTGGTCTTCAACACGACGAGAGAGCTAAAGGTGCCTGAGCATCTTATAGACCAAGTCATAGGGCAGGAGCACGCCGTAGAGGTGATAAAGAAGGCGGCGAAGCAGCGGCGGCACGTCCTGCTCATCGGGACGCCCGGAACAGGTAAGTCGATGCTTGCGAGAGCGATGGCTGAACTTTTGCCGAAGGAGGAGCTTGAGGATATTCTGGTGTATCCCAACTCCGAAGACAAAAATAATCCCAAGATAAGAATCGTCCCCAAGGGCAAAGGCAAGGAAATTGTAGATGCGCACAAGGAGGAGGCAAGGCGGAGGGCGCAAGCCCGCAACTCATTCCTCATGCTTATATTCTTCATGATTGTCGGTTACGGCGTCTTCCTCTCGCTCCAAGGCGACTCCATGGCCATCCTGTGGTCAATAGTGGCGGCGGCGCTCGTCTTCATGGCGCTTAAGTATATGATGCCCCGGGAGGATTTAATGGTGCCGAAGCTCCTTGTTTCGAACGCCGACAAGGAACATGCGCCCTTCGAGGACGCCACCGGCGCACATGCAGGTGCGCTCTTCGGCGACGTGCGCCACGACCCGTACCAGTCGGGCGGGCTGGAGACGCCCGCTCACGAGCGTGTCGAAGCTGGCGCCATCCACAAGGCGCACAAAGGCGTCCTCTTCATAGACGAGATAAACACGCTGAACATAGAGTCGCAGCAGCACCTGTTGACGGCGATGCAGGAGAAGAGGTTCCCGATTACGGGACAGTCCGAGCGGAGTGCGGGTGCGATGGTGAAGACCGAGCCGGTGCCCTGTGACTTCATCATGGTCGCCGCCGGGAACCTCGATGCAATCGCAAACATGCATCCTGCGCTACGCTCTCGTATTCGCGGCTACGGCTACGAAATATATATGCGGGATACCATGGAAGACACGCCCGAAAACCGCAGGAAGCTCGTGCGCTTCGTCGCTCAGGAAGTCGAGCGGGACGGACACATTCCACATTTCACGGCGGATGCCGTCAAGGAGATCATTAGAGAAGCCCGCCGCCGTGCGGGGCGGAAAGGGCATCTCACGCTTGTCCTCAGGGACCTAGGGGGCTTAGTGCGTGTTGCCGGTGACATTGCAAAGGCGGAGGGTGCGAAATACGTGACCGCAGAGCACGTAATAAATGCGAAGAAGATGGCGCGCTCCGTCGAACAGCAGGTTGCGGACGAATATCTTGAGCAGAAGCGTGAATATCAGCTCTTCAAGAGTGAAGGCGCTGAGGTCGGCAGGGTCAATGGGCTTGCGGTCATTGGCGACACTGGCGTCGTCCTCCCGATAATTGCGCAGGTGACGCCCGCACAGTCAAAGGAGGAGGGACGTGTGATAGCGACGGGCAGACTCCAAGAAATAGCGCAAGAAGCGGTTCAGAACGTCTCCGCTGTCTTCAAAAAGCTCACCGGTAAGGACATTTCAAACATGGACATCCACATTCAGTTCGTAGGCACCTACGAAGGGGTCGAGGGCGACTCCGCCAGCATCTCCGTCGCTACCGCCGTTATCTCCGCGCTTGAAAACATCCCGGTGGACCAAAGCGTTGCGATGACCGGCTCGCTTTCGGTGCGTGGCGATGTCCTCCCTGTCGGCGGCGTCACGCCGAAAATCGAGGCGGCGGCGCAGGCGGGCATCAGAAAAGTCATCATCCCAAAAGCGAACCTTAAGGATGTTTTCATCGAAGACCGCTATCGTGATAAGGTCCAGATAATCCCGGTCGAAAGCATCGAGGAGGTCTTAGAGCACGCACTCGTAGGGAAGTATAAAAAGACGCTCATGGAGAAGATAAAGAGCTTCACGGTAGAAGCGGTGCGGGGCATCGCCGACATCGCCGACGTTGAGATTAAAAGCGAGAAGCATGTGGTATAACTGAGAAAGGTTTTTATTTTCATCCCCCTAAGTTACGGGGATGAGGCTGCTGGTGAGCCCTAAGGACTTGGAGGAGGCTCGTGCGGCGGTTCGTGGACGTGCGGATATTATAGACGTGAAAAATCCTAAAGAGGGGTCCTTGGGAGCTAACTTTCCTTGGGTCATCCGCAGAATAAAGGAGGAGGTGAGCGTCCCTGTAAGCGCTACAATCGGCGATTTTGACTTCAAACCCGGCACAGCGGCGCTCGCAGCGCTTGGTGCCGCAGTCTCGGGCGCCGAATATATAAAAGTCGGACTTTTCAAAATAAAAACGGCGGAACAGGCAGTAGAGCTGTTAAATGCCGTCGTGAAAGCCGTCAAAGAGTTCGACGGTGGCAAGAAAGTTGTCTCTGCGTTCTACTCAGATTATTCCAGAGTCGGCTCCGTCTCTCCTTTCGAGCTGCCGAAGGTCGCAGGCGAGGTTGATATTGACGTTGCGATGGTGGACACTGCCATAAAGGATGGTAAATCCACGTTCGAATTCCTGAGCGAAGCTGAGCTTAAGAGGTTCGTAGCTGACGCCCGTGAATGCGGGCTCGAGACGGCAGTTGCCGGCTCCCTAAAGTTTGAAGACATCCCGACGGTTAAGAAAATAAACCCTGACATCATCGGCGTGCGCGGTATGCTCTGCGGCGGCGACAGGAACAGCAGAATCAAAGAAGAACTCGTGCGTCGCCTGAAAAGCATGCTTTGATTTGGCGGCGCGTGGAGCTCAGAACGCCGCTCGCTGCTCCCCCACTCGCTATTCGATTATCCTCCCATCTTTCATCCTCACGATACGCCTCGCCCGCCGTGCGACCTCGGGGTTGTGCGTCACGACGATGACTGTCCTGCCCTCATCGTTTAACTCCCTGAAGATGTCCATGACGACACCGCCAACTTCAGAGTCGAGGTTGCCAGTAGGTTCGTCCGCGAGTATGATATCGGGGTCGTTTGCGAGCGCCCTCGCAATCGCAACTCGCTGTTGCTCGCCGCCGCTGAGCTCCGACGGCTTGTGATGCAAGCGGCTTCCAAGTTCCACCTTTTCTAGGAGGCGTCTCGCTGTTTCCAGCCTTTCAGCGCGACTTACACCCGCAAAAACCATCGGGAGCGCCACGTTCTCAATAGCGGTGAGCGAGCGCATCAGGTTGAACTGCTGGAACACGAAGCCTATGCGCTCCCTACGGAGCCTCGCCAACGCCCATCCGTCGAGCTTCGAAGTTTCGACGCCATCTATTAGCACTCTCCCGCCCGTCGGTGTGTCCAGACACCCAATACGGTGCAAGAGCGTGGATTTTCCCGACCCGGAGGGTCCGACGATTGCGAGGAATTCACGCCGCCGCGTCTTCAAATCAACGCCTCGTAACGCATGCACCTCCACGTTCCCCATCCTGTAAACCTTCCTCAAGCCCTCAGCAAGAATCAGCGGCTCACTGCTTACCACGGCTCCGCCTCCTAAGGAGCACCGCGGAGAACACCGCCGCCACAAAAAGCGTTGGAAGAAGCACGAGCATGTAATTACTTTCCTTAGATTCCGCCATGACTTCAAAACTCACGTTCAGCGAAGATTCGTAAAATTTCCAGCCTTCCTCATCTTTTAAAAAAGTTTAAACGGAATTTCATAAGCTCCAGCGATTAAATCGCTCGTATCAACGTCAAAACTTGCAGAAAAAACGTCGTCAGCGTCCATATCACCTATAAAGTATTCGGAGGGCATTATTCTCAACTTAGAGTCGGGGATTATGCTCACAGCTTTAATCCCTTTCGGCAGTCCGTTTGCGACCTCAAGCTCGATGCTTGCAGTCTCGCCCTTGAAAACGCTTTTAGGAAGATGTTGCTGCTAATCCCCTCCGGGCAGGGGAGGCGGTGGGAAAGTCTTTATATACTTGCGTTCTATGAATACGTGACGAGTCCGTGGGTATAACCTGCGGATAGGGGCTGCGTGCTCAGCTCGAAGGGGAGCGGTTCGTCCTGAGCGAGCCACACTCCCCAACCTCGTCCGGCGGATGCCCTCCAATGGAGGGTGGAGGTCACAGATGTTTATGAAGCTTTCGGACTTGCCGAAGGAGAGGCTCGTTGCGCTCGTAGAGCATTTCGCAACGCTCGCCTTGACCCTTGACGGTCTCTGGTTCACGAGCGTAGAGGACGAGCTTGGTTTGAATACCGCTTTGAGACTTGACGAAGAAGTTTGGGCGAAATTTGGAGAAATTGAGGGCAGGAGAATTATGCGGCTGCTCGGCTCTCAGGAACGTGGTTTAAAAGCCCTCGCCGACGCCTTGGAGCACATGCAACTCGCTCACGTCAAGGGGATGAGCTACGAGGTTGAGAAGAAGGGTGATTGCGTAGTCTTCACGATTACAGACTGCCGCCCGCAGAAGGCGAGAATAAGGAACGGTAGGGGCGAATTCCCATGCAAGTTCGTGGGTGTGGCATGGCTTTCAAGCTTTGCGAAAGCGATAAATCCGGAAATACGAGTGGAATGCGTGCTGTGCCCGCCGGACCCGCATCCCGACGACCTATGGTGCAAATGGGTCTTCAAGCTACGGGAATGAAAGTGTATTTGCGGAAGACGCAACGCCGAGAACGCTTCATCAAAGAATTCCTAATGCTGCACGAGAACGAGCTTTTAGGGGCGAAGCGGATTCTATTGAAGCCGAACATTGTTTCTTACGAAGAATATCCAACGACGACGCATCCTGAGACGCTGCACAGTTGCTTGGAGCTCCTGCACGAGTTTTTTGGCGGGCGTGCGGCGAATGGCGGAGCCAAAATCATCGTGGCGGACGGTCCTGCGCCCGACGCCGGGAGCTCGCAGAAAATACTGGGGGAACACCCGTTACGGGCGATATGTGCGGAGTTTGGGGTACCGCTCGTGGACTTGCTGCGGAGCAAGATGCGGAAGGTTAAAGCGAGGACTATGAGCTTCTCCGTCGCAGAACAAGCATTCACGTTCGACTTCATAATCTCGCTTCCGGTTTTGAAGACTCACAAGGTCGCAACGCTCACCGGGGCGCTTAAAAACCAGTTTGGCTTCTTTTCCAAGAAAGATAGAGTGCTCTTCCACACGAAAATCGGGAAACGCCGCCTCAAAGACATCCACAGAGGCATCGCCGAGATTAACGCCATGGTGCGTCCGAAGATTTTCATTGTGGATGCCGTTCGCACGCTAATAAACGCAAATGAACGGCGGCACGGCGGTGTCGTCGCCGACCTCGGCTACATGCTCGCGGGCACGCACCCTGTCGCGCTCGATGTCGTTGGCTTCTCCCTGTTAAAGAGAGTTGCGAGAGAGCTTGAAGGGATGGAGGCAGAAGGCGTGCCGCACATAAAATACTCGGCGGAGTTGCTTGGCATGCCTAAGGTGGAAGTTGTGGAGTTTTGATCTTGGTTTGACTTCACCCTTCGACTTTGGTCACACGCCCAAGGTCAAATTTTTGCCCTGATTTTATCTCTGTCTTCGAGGAGCGCCTCTGCGAGTTTTGCTTCCTCTTCAATCATGATGACGTTGCCCTTTCCGATTTTGGCGATGCGTTTCATAAGTTCGGGGTTCGCCGACGCCTGATTGATGCAAACCGTCGAAAGGGTAATGCCTTTTTTCACAGTTTTTATGGCTTCACGGATGGCAAAGCGTTCGGGCGACGGGTCGGGGGCGGTGGCATCGCCATCTGAGATTAAGATGATGTGCCTTGCCGCTGAGCTTTTTTTACGTCGCAAGAGCATCTCGCGAGCCTTCCTGATGCCGTAGCCGATGTTCGTGAAAGCATTTTCGTGAAGGTCGAGCTCGATGACTGCCTTCATCACCCTATAAGGATTGTCAGTGACGTCAATGACCTCCTCCGCCAGATTCGAAAACGAGACGACGCCAACCTTGTCCTTATATCGTAGGCTCGAAAGCGCGAGGGCGCCCGCCGCTTCCTTCGCGTACCACAGCTTCTCAAGCTCCGCCATTGTCCCCGAAAGGTCGATTGCGAGCACGATGTAGAGCTGCGTCCTTATGTCTCGAACTTGCACCCTAATGTCATCTCTCGTGATTTCCATCCTTCGGTTTCTGATGGCTTCCCGCATAGTGTCCTTGAGCGAGATATCCTTGTAGCGGTCGCCGAGATGATACTTGCGGACCCCGACCACACGCCCCTCGCCGAGCGTGGATTTTTTGCCCGTGCTGTGCCGCCCGTAGCCGAAGACACGAGCGCCACTCACGCTCCTTGGGAACAGCGACTCCAACAAAATGATAATGCCCCGCTTCCCAATGACGAGCCCCTCTCGGCTCTTCTCGAGGATCCCTAAATCCTCAAGCGTCTCAAGGGTCTCATCGAGCGCACGCGCCTCAAGCTCCCGCACGAGCTGCTGCATCCGCTCCCGCAGCTTCCTTGCCTCCTCTATCTCCGCAAGCAGCACCTCAGTCAGCTCTTCCCGCTCCTTTTCTAACGCTTCTTCCTCAAGTTCCTTGTAAATTTTCTGGTAGAGTTTTGCGAGCTGCGACTCCGGATACCTCTTTATCCGCTTCAGCAAGATGTCGTAAAACCCGTATTTCAAGGGTCTGCGCACTCTGTCCTCCTTCGCAATCTCGAGCGCAATAGCCACGACATCGTCTCTGCTGAGCGCCACTCTCCGCTTCTTCCCTAACTCCAAAATTTCGTCCACGATTTCCGAGATTACCTCGTCAGGCGTCCTTGAGGACGCATAGTCATAAAGCTGAATCCGGTGCGGCAGCGCAAACAACGCAACCTCCTTGACGTCCGCAGCCTCGATAGGACGCCCGCACACCACAGGATAAACGTCGAGGAGTTCCGCAAAGCTGATGCCTGCCCGCACGCTTGCTCCCCTTTTAACCTCGGGGTGCATTCTCGTCCTGTGCAGGATTTCCGTCACCTTGTCAAGAGCTTCGCTGCGTGTTATGCCTCCTTCTTTCAGCTCTGCGCCCTCAACGTCTTCAAACCTGAACGTCTCTCTAAATTCCGCCTTTTCCTCAATGACCTCTTTTTCCTTCACCTCGTCCTCGATGTAGCCGAGCCTGATGACGTCAAAATGATCAATAATGTCGGTGGGCAGCGTCTGGAAAACTTCCTCGGTGCCAGTAGCAATTATCAAAACGTCAAGTGGAATCGGCTCGTCAAAGTGCCCTGTTGTGACCGTATCGCCTTCTAACGCCTGCATCAGGACGTTCACGGCACGCTCTTGCATCCTGTCTATGAAATCCAGCACGAGAATTCCGTGATTCGCTCGCAACGCCTTCCCGGGCACGAAAGACTTGACGCTCAGCGTCCCGTATTTCAACGCCGCCTCGGGGTCTATGTCGCCGATTAGATCCTCAGGCACGAGTTCCGGGCTCCCTTGCACACGCACGACTCGCCCCTCCGGGCTTAAAACGACGGTCTCCTTTTCCCGTGCCTGCGAGCACCACGGACAGCCCTCGTCGTCAGGATAACTCCGAATTGGGCAGTTCTTCACCACAATCCTTGGCGATAGCAACCTCGCAATCCGCAATGCCAACGTCGTCTTCCCACTCCCTGGCGGTCCTACGAGTAAAATGTGGTGCCCGGAGAGCAGCGATGAGATGAAATTCGTTTTTACCTCCTCGTCCAGCACCAACCCCTCGAAGAGCTTAGCTTTTGCGGCGTCTACGTCCCTAAGAATCTCGTTTTTTATTTCGTCCCGCACCTTCATGCTCGTCGCTCCTATGTTCGCTCTCAAACTATAAACTTCCAGCGTAAAACGGCGCCCTCCGACTTGCGGCGAGCTTCAACTTCGCCTTTATTTCCTCCTCGTCGGTGCTGTTTATCCGCACGAGGTTGTCATTCCTGAGCAGGCAGGGCTTTAACCGCCCATCTGACGTCACTCTGAGCCGTGTGCAGTTCTTGCAGAACTCGGTGTTGTCCATCGGGCGCACGACCTCGACCTCAACACCGTCCACAACGTAGATGCGGCGGCGATGCAGCTTCCTCGTGATTGCCGCAGAGGCTACGGCTCGGAGGCGATGCTCGACCTCGGAAAAGTCTACGGCAAATTCTTTGAGGTCGCCTTTGAAATCCATAAGCTCTATAAGCTGCAGCTTCACGACGCCGTCTCTGCTGCACTCACGCACAAACTCCATAATCTTCGGAACTTCATCATCGTTCACGCCACGTAGGAGCACCATGTTGAGTTTCACGGGCGTCAGCCCCGCTTCGACTGCCGCCACGACCCCATCGAGCACTTTTTGAAGGTTTCCTTTGGTTCCGGTTATGAAGTCGTATTTCTCTTCGTTCAGCGTGTCGAGGCTTATATTCACCCGCCGCAGACCGGCGGCAGCGAGCTTTTTTGCATATTTGCGGAGGAGCACGCCGTTTGTCGTCATGGAAACGTCGCTGAGACCCTTAGGAAGTGATGCAACGATGTCAACGAAGTCCGCCCGCATTAAAGGCTCACCGCCTGAAAATTTCACCTTGCGCACGCCGAAGTGCTTGAGCGCTACGCTGACGATTGCTGCTACCATTTCCACGCTTATTTCCCCCTTAGGGTCGAGCGGCTCGCCCTCGTTATGGCAGTAAAAGCACCTGAGGTTGCACCGTCTCGTCACTGAGAACCGCAAGCTCCTGATTTCTCGCCCGTATCTGTCCACGAGCTTTTCCATCCTCTTTCCTTTCCACTCGGAAGTTTTAAAATAGGTATGTTACTAAACTCGAAAACTCTCAATGATTTTAGCAGCTTCTTTCACGATGAGCGTCACTATTTTCTCTCCTTTCTCTCTCGTTGCTTTTGTGGCGTCGCCCATCACGCCGCTTTTGAGAAATTCACGGGGATTCTTCACGACGACACCCTCCGGCATTTCAGGATGCTCGCAAACCGCCCGCTCCGTCCTCACGGGCTGCCCAAAATACAACATGATCGAAGTCTCAACCTCGCCAGCGTGCATGTCCTGATCGTCCTCCAGCCCCAGTTCCGCACGCCCCTTTGAGACGATAACGGCGATGTTGATGATTGCGACGTGTGCATCCTCGTGGCGGGCGGAAAATTCGTGCGCCGCAAGCTCGATGGCGGCGAGCTGCATCGCCCCAAGATGTCCGGGCAGGAACACAAAGTTGCGGAAGCCATGTGGATATAAGCTCTCACAGACTTCAAGGAGTAGCCGCCGGACGGTCTCGACACTCACGCCGAGCGTCCCCGGAAACGGCAGCGTCGAGCGATGGACACCGTAGCTTAGCGGCGGTGTGACCACCGCCCTCACCTCTGCCGCAACCCGTCTCGCAAGCTCGTATGCTATTATCGTGTCGGTGGCGAGCGGCAGGTGATAACCATGCTCCTCGGTGGAGCCGCAGGGTATGATCACGGTCCTCGTCGTCTTCAGTACAGCTTCAACCTCGTCCCATGTCATCCTTTCAAGTAACATCCTTCCGTCACCTCGCTTTCAGTACTCAATCCCTTTCCTCGCCGTCAATCCTCTCTCGAACGGGTGTTTCACCATGCGCATCTCTGTGACGTAATCGCTCAGTTCCATGATTTTCGGCGACGCATAACGCCCGGTGAGCACAAGCTCCACGCCCTCGGGCTTGCTTTTTATCAACTCGACGACTGCCTCCTCGTCCACCAAGCCGTAATATACGGCCATGTTTATCTCATCAAGGATAACCACGTCGTATCTACCGCTCTGTATCGCTTCCTTTGCATATTTCAAGCCATATCCCGCAGAAAGCTCATCTATCTTTTTTGCATGATGCCCCACGAAGCCAGCACCAAACTGCACTATAGTGAAGTTTTTAATCCTTTGCGCTGCGATTATTTCTCCATATTCACTGTGCTCGACCCCTTTTATGAACTGAACCATGAAGACGCGCATACCATGCCCGAGCGCACGGAGCGCCAGCCCCAGGGCTGCGGAGGTCTTCCCTTTGCCATCTCCAGTGTAAACGTGCACGCACCCCTTTTCCAATCTCATTTCAAGTATTTCCCAACAAGCGGCTTTAATCTCTCAAGGACATCCGACGGGATATGCTCCTTGGCGGTGACTATTGCGTCTTTTAGAGCGTTGCCGCATTCGCACTTCCGCTCCATAGGTATCTGCGGGATTGCTTCCCGTAGCACGGCTTTCACTGCCTGCTCGTTCTTGCGCAGGTTTTCGAGGATTAATTCCGCCGAAACTTCTTCTTCGCCCGTCCGCCAAACGTCATAGTCCGTGACGGCAGCGACCATCGCATAACAAATCTCAGCTTCCCTCGCGAGCTTCGCCTCCGGGATTGCGGTCATGCCGATGATGTCAAAGCCCATCTTCCTGTAAAATTCGGACTCCGCCCTTGTCGAGAACTGTGGACCTTCGATGCAGACATAAGTGCCGCTGCGGTGCACTCTATGTCCAAGCTGCTCAATGACGTCCGCAAGAATGGCGGAAAGCTCCGGGCAGAAAGGATCTGCAAAGCCGACGTGCACGACGATTCCGCCCTCAAAGAAAGTGCTTTTGCGGAACTTTGTCCTGTCGAAGATCTGGTTAGGAACAACGAGGTCGAGCGGGCGGATTTCCTCTTTGAGACTGCCGACTGCCGATGCTGCAATGATGCAGGAGACGCCAAGCTTTTTCAGTGCAAAGATGTTCGCCCTTGCGTTTATTTCCGTCGGCGATATTCGATGCCCGACGCCATGCCGTGAGATGAACGCTATTTTTCGTCCGGCATACTCGCCGACGACTGCTTCGGCGACGCCGAAGGGTGTTTCGACCTCGACGTTTTCACGAGCGGAGAACATCTCGACGTCGTAAATCCCACTGCCGCCGATTATCGCAATTTCGGCTCGCATTCTAATCCCCAGTCAAACTTGTTTTATTTATGTTTAACACAGTTTAAATACTCTTAGTGCTCATTTTTATGTTGGAGGCAAGACCAAAAAAGCTTATGCGTGTTCTGGGGATCGACCTCGCAGGCGGCGAGAGCCGCACTACCGGACTCTGCTTGCTGCTCGTTGGGGGTGACTCCGAGCGGTGTGTGGCGGAAGTTCTGATGCTGAAGTCGATGCGGACTGACGCCGAAATCTTGGACTTTGTGGTAACGAGTCGCCCGAAGGTCATAGCTGTGGACGCACCGCTTTCCTTCCACGGCGAGCCCTACAGGGACTGCGACGTCGAGCTTCGTAAGTATTGCAGGCTTTTGCCCTTGACGTTCTACGGGATGCGGGTGCTGGCGGAGCGGGGGATACGGCTTTCGGACGCCATGCGGGAGAGAACTGGCGCTGAGATCATAGAGGTATATCCTTACGCCTCTGCAAGATTTCTCGGCATAAATGGCGTAAACGACCTGAAAAAATTCATAAGCTTTGAAGAAGAGAAGGTTAAAAACAAACATGAGCTTGACGCGGCTCTTTGCGGCTTGACCGCAGCTTTCTACCTTAAAGGTAAGTATAAAGCCTTTGGCAAGCAGGATAAGTTGATAGTGCCTTTCATCGGATTTCTCCCTAAAGCAACGCAGAAAGCTCAAAGGGGATAGTATGGAAGGAGTGGGTAAAAAGAAAGAGCGAGCTGCGGCGTCGGCGGCGGCGCTCGTCGAGGATGGTATGGTCGTGGGTTTGGGAACTGGCTCAACGGCGGAGATTGTCATCCGTAAAATCGGTGAGCGTGTGAGGGAGGAGGGGTTAAAAATTCTGGCTGTTGCCACGTCGGTGCAGTCAGAGCTACTGGCGGCAGAGTGCGGAATTCCGCTGACGACGCTCGATGCACATTTCCCCTTACATATCTGCATAGACGGCGCAGACCAAGTTGACAGCGATTTAAACCTGCTAAAGGGCGGCTGGGGATCACACACTCGTGAAAAGGTAGTAGCCGCCGCCGCAAAACGCCTCGTCATCTGTGTGGACGATTCGAAGCTCGTGGAGTGGTTGAGCAAGCCGGTGCCGCTGGAAGTGCTACCTTATGCTCGCCGTGTTGTTTTCGAGGCGGTGCGGGCGCTCGGCGGCACGCCGACGCTGCGGACGCATGCAAAGGGCGCTGCACCGTTCTTCACCGAGCATGGCAACCTCGTCGTGGACGCCGATTTCGGCGAGATTAGAGACCCAAAAGCGCTGAGCGTCAAGCTTTCCGAAATCCCGGGCGTCGTCGAGCACGGCATCTTCACGCTCGCCGAAAAAACGGAGGTGCACGTCGGCAGGGATGGCAGGATTGAAATTTTGAAGCCGAAGAGCGGGGGGGCGAAAGTTAAAAAGTTACAATACACAAAACGGTAACATGCTTGTTGGCGGTCTGGAGGATTGGCTGCCTATAGTCGAGGATTTTATATTTACGGCGTTCATTTTATTTTTCTCGCTCCTGCTTGCGTTGCTGTTTTACTTCATCCTTAGGAAATACGCTGCGAAAGCCGCTGATGAGCGTCATAAAAGCATTGCAGGTGCACTCGCTTTACCAGTGTTCTTCGGTGTAGTCCTTGCAGGTGCTTACCTTGCAGTGCTCCGTCTACCGCAACTCGCCTTTGTCACCGTGCTCCTTAAAGTTCTGGGCGTGCTCGTCGGTGTGTTCGCAAGCATACGCCTGATAGGTGCTCTGGTGGAGCGATATGCGAGGGAGCGCATTGTTTACAAGAGTCTCATTGGCATGCGGCGAATCGTAAATGCGTTCATTTACGTAATCGCCATCATAATAGTCATTGGGCTTCTGGGCTACGACGTGACGGCTCTCGCCGCAGGCTTCGGCATCAGCGCCCTCGTTGTCGCCCTTGCGTTACAGAGCACGCTTTCTAACTACTTTGCCGGCATCTACATCACGATGGAACGTTCCATAAAGATAGGCGACTACGTGGAACTCGAGGGCGGGCTTAGCGGCTTCGTCGAGGAGATAACATGGCGGAGTACCAAGATACGAACGCTCCTCGACAACCTTGTCATCATTCCGAATGCAAAGCTTGCGGAGAGCATAATCACGAATTATTACGACCCGACGAGGGAGATGAACATAAGAATAAACTGCGGCGTGAGCTACGGCTCCGACCTCGAAAAAGTGGAGCGTGTGACGCTGAACGTTGCGAGGCAGGTGCTGCGGAGCGTGAGCGGCGGCGTGGAGACCTTTGAGCCCCTCGTGCGCTTTAACAACTTCGGCGACTCCAACATCGAATTCACGGTCATTTTACGTGTGAAGAGCATTGTTGACCAGTATTTGGTGAAGCACGAGTTCATAAAAGAGCTGACGAAGGCTTACGCCAAAGAGGGCATCGAAATCGCATACCCCTGTCGCAATATCTTCCTGCGTGGATGACTTGTGAAGGGCTTCTGCTGCACAGCAGTGGCGAGCATGCTCATCCCCGCCTTTGTTTAGGTATCATCAGCGCTCTCATCAGCGCCCGCATTTTCATTATGCGTGGCGAGCCGTTTACATTTCTCAAACGCAAGCGTCCTGCCCGCCTCGTAAGATTCACGTAGAGCTGCCCAGACCTCTTCGTCCTCTAAAATTCTCCAAAGGATGAGTTCCCGCCGCCTTTGCCTCTTAACCTCGCTCTTCAGCCATGTCCTTAGCTCTTGCTGTAATTTTACCATTTTTGCATGCTCTTCGTCGACGACGTTTTCAAAGAGCTGCCGCAAATATCTCGCAGCTGCGGGGCTGCGCCCCTGCGTCGAGACTGCGATTAGGATGCCGTTGCGCCGTAGCACCGCAGGAAGGAGCACGTTAGCCGGGCGGTCAGCTCGGTTTACGAGTTTTCCATGCCGTTTTGCGAGCTTTTCGACTTTTGCGTTGATTTCGGCGTTGTCGGTCGCTGCTACCACGAGGAACGCATCCCGCACGAGCGCATCGAGTTTTGCGAGAGAAGCGCTGTCGGCAATGTCCAACGGCACAAGCCTGACGCTCCCCACCGCTGCAAGCTTTTTCAAGCCTTCGGAGAACTCTCCGGCTCTGGCGACAACGGTCACGGTGGCGCCCTTGAAGAACTTCGCCTTACGCTCGCCGACGGCGCCCCCGCCGACGACCAAAACCTTCTTACCTTCGAGGTTCACGATTAGCGGCGTCCATGCTGACGGCGTCACCACGGCACCTCCTTCCTCCCAAGCTTGAACGCCACGTAGTTCGTTACGAGATGGATGGGCGGCGTGAGCACGAGCAGCCAGAATGCTACGAGCGGCGTAAAATTCATGAAAAACCACGGTCTCGAAAATAAGAATGTCAGGAGCATGGCGCCGAGGACGAAATCCAGCTGGTCCACGACGGGCAGCGGCGCGCCCCTTTTTATTCTGAGACGGCGTTTCAAAAAGCTGCCAGCAACGTCGCCGAGCATCGCCCCGCAAGATAAACATGTCAAGACGATGAGAAACTGCGGAAACTCGCCGAACGTCGGCAGGCGATGCCCAATGCCGAAAATGTCTTCAAGTAGGATCTGCATCAGCCCGACGAGGACGCCGCAGGCTACGCCCGTGAAAAAACCCTCGAATGTCTTGCCATCGCCCAATATGCGTTCGCCAAAGAGCGAACGCCCTAAGTCCATAGGGGTCTTCCCGCCGAAAAACGCTGCACTCCCGTTCGCTGCATACGCAGGCAGGATTACCCAGAGCGCCTTCGCAATACTCGTGAGCATCACTCAACCATCCCCCACGCCTCAAAGAAATTTCGACAACTATATATAGGGGTCTTCTAAGGCTTAAGTTGGAGGTGAAAGAGGATGAGAATGCTTCGAGTATTGCTCCTGGCTTTGCTCGTCGGTATGATGCTTGCGGGCGTCTCCTTAGCTGCGGAGGAAGGAGAGGCTGCGGGCCAACTTACGGATGCTTCATGGATTGCGATTTCAGCAGCAATCACGATGGTTGGATCAGCGATAGCTTCGGGGTATGCGATAGCAGCTACGGGAACTGCAGCGTCGGCGGCGACTGCCGAGAAGCCTGAGGTCTTCGGTCGAGTCCTGATATTCGTGGCGCTTGCGGAAGCGGTTGCTATTTACGGGCTGCTGATAGCGTTCATGCTCTGGACAAAAATCAAGGTTGCGTGATGACGCAAGCCGAGACCAGGACCGAGAGCAAAAGGGCAAGTGAGAGGGCAAGAGAGGGAAGAGAGGGAAACTTCCTCAGGGAGCTGTGGAGAAAAGCGAGAGAAAACATTTTTTTGCTAGCACTCCCCTACGCAGTCCTTATTTCCTCCCTCACAATCATAGGAATGTTCTTTGGTTACGAGTTGGCGGTGGGACGCAGCGAGATGCTAAGAGCGTTAATAGCGTTTTCACTTTCCATGCTCGGCTTCGTCTCTGGAGTGATAAGCTCTTATATCGTTGTGAGAGTCAAATACGGGTGAGGTGACAGGATGAGCTTGCTCGAATATGCATATGTTTATGTGAGAGCGCGGGCAAGGATGAGTTACCTGCTCGGCGAGCGTGAGCTGAAAGCCTTGATAGAAGCACGCGGCAAGGAGGATTTCATATCATCCTTGATGGACTCCCCCTACAGAGAGAAGCTTTCGAGGATTTCAGCGGCGAGCGCGCGGGACGTGGAGCTTGCGCTGATGGAGGACTTGATAGACCAGTATCTCATGGTAATTCGGTCTTCAAAGGGCGAGGTCAGCGAGTTTTTCAAAGAGCTTCTGCGTCGCCTCGAAGTCGAGAACTTAAAAGCCATTTTGAGGACAAAGGCAGCAAGCGTCGCAGAAAGACCGCCGCTCTACCCAGTTGAGGATTTTTTCAAGCGTAGGCTCAGCAGACTTCTGGAGGCTGAAGACTTAGAAGCGGTAATAAGACTTGTCGAAAGTCCTTACAAGGAGGTTCTCGAAAAGGCGTTCGCGGGGTATCAAGAGAGCCGCCGCATTCTAATTTTGGAAAATGCCCTCAACGAGGAGCTTTTCAAGGCTATTTGGGAAAAGGCGGAAGCGCTTTCCGCAGAGGACATGGAGCTTGTAAAGAAGGCTTTGGGAGCGGAGTTCGACATCACGAACATCATGACGCTGTTGCGGTGCAAGCACGAGGACGTCGAGCCGAGCGGGATTCGCAAGTATCTGCTGCCCTATGGGTATGGGTTTGACGCGGAGGCGGTTGTCGTCAAGGATGCTATTCTGGCTGATGGTGTGTCCGCCGCCGCTTTGCGGCTTGCGGAGGCTGAGGCTTTCAAGCCATACAGGGAGGCTTTGCAGCGTGCCGCGCACGAATACGAAGCTGAGCGCTCGTTGCTGCCCTTTGAGACTGCTTTGCGCAAAAGCTTCTTCGGCGTCGTGCGTGAAATTTTGCGGGGATACCCTATGAACATCGCCATGGTCATTGGCTTTCTACTACTCAAGGAGTTCGAAATAAAAAACCTGCGGGCACTCGCAGTGTTCAAGGAGAATAACGTGCCTGTAGAGGAAATAATGAAAGTGGTTGTAGTTTAATGTTTGGCTCACGAAGCTCTCCTTGCCTTTATTTCTTTTATCTCCTCAAGCGTCTCTTTTTCGTCTTCGGTCAGGTAGTCCGCAAATTTTTTTAATTCTTGAATATGGCTTTCAGGCACGTCCACGTAGAGG
>NZ_JBMXYC010000001.1:0-17310 GCF_053996935.1 Candidatus Alkanophaga liquidiphilum | reverse complement strand
TAAATCTTCTATCATTCTCTGCTTGAATAGCTCTCTTAACTTATAGCCTGCTACCAGTTCCTCTTTTGTAGGATATGTAGTTTCATTGCCCATCACAATTTTTAAGAGCGGAGTGTTAGGAATATTATCTGGAAAATCATCTTTAACTAATGAGAAACCGCTCAGAAAGAAATATCCTATAGCAAACCTTGCTTCCTTTGACTTTTTGAGTTGGTCTTTTATGACTTGTATTAACTCCCTCCCAGGGCTGTTGTCTATTATGTTTGGAGCTATTTCATTATTCTTCATAATTTACACCTCTTAAGAGCGGGGTTCGGGATTTTGGACAACGACTGTTATACGATATTTGGATTTACATTTATTATTTTTTTGTTAGTGTGCTGGTTAGACATAATTTCAGCCTTGGTTGCAGCGTTGCTTGTCTTGCATTATCTGCATGCGCATTTTGCACGTTAATTTCATTATCTTGGAAGCTTGCTTTCAAGCGTCGCCACGACGTCGTCGCCGACTTTTGGGAAGAGGATTTTCGGCTTTTTGAGCTTCTGTCCTATCTTTATCTCGACGAGCGCCTCATCAAGCGGCGCAGCATGCACGTCGCCTTCCATGCCGAGGAACTCCCAGACTTTCTCCATTTTACTCGGCATTACAGGCTCTAAGAAAATGGCAGTTGCCTTTATGATTTGAAGAACACTTCTCACGACGCTCTTGCCCTTTCGCACGTCTTCATCACCGCTTTTTACCAAATGCCACGGCTCGCTCTGCTGGAAGATAGTGTTTCCGAGACTTGCGAGATTCATCGCTGAGTCCACAAGCTTCTTGAACTCATACTCTTCCAAAGCTTCTAAAATCGCCTCCTTTGTGTTCTTTATCGCTGTAAAAACGTCTTCTGAAATTTCACCGTCAGGAACCGCTCCGAAGTTCCTATAAGCGAACGAAATAACCCTGTGTATTAAATTCCCAAGGATTGCCGCAAGCTCATTATTCACACGTTCTTGGAAAACGCGCCATGAAAAATCCAATTCTTTGGTATGGGAGGTGTATGCTACGAGATAATAGCGGAGCGTGTCCGCATCGAACTTCTCTAAGAATTCTTTCGTCCAAACGACGTTACCTCTCGTCTTTGATAGTGGCTTGCCATTAATCGTGACCATGCCGGAGGCAACGACGGCATCCGGCGTTGAATACCCGGCGCCTTTCAACATCGCTGGCCAGAAAATGCAGTGGTGGTATATAATGTCGGCGCCTATGAAATGGATGATAGCACCGTCACCCTTCCAGAAAGCTCGCCAGTCGAGATTTCGCATTGCTGAAAGCTCCTCAGTGAATGAGATGTAGCCGATCGGGGCGTCAACCCAGACGTAAACGACGAGGTCGTCACGCCCCGGAAACTTCACGCCCCAATCTAAATTTCGGGTGATGCACCAGTCCCTAAGCTCCCGCTTGACCCATTCTCGTGCGTAATTTCTGGCGTTGTCCGTGCCGTCGAGCGTTTCCAAAAATCCCATGAGGAAATCCTTGAACGCTGAGAGTTTGAAGAAGAAGTGCTCTTGCTCTCTGAACTCCGCCTTCGAGCCGCAGACTTTGCAGACTGGCTCTTTTATCTCGCCGGGCTCGAGATGACGTCCACAGCCTTGGTCGCACTCGTCACCACGAGCGGCAGCGCCGCAATACGGGCAAACGCCCTCAACATATCTATCGGGAAGAAATCTGTCGCAACGAGAGCAGAACGCCAACTTTATACTCCTCGGGTAAACGTAGCCGTTTTTTATCAAAGCTTTAACAATCTCCTGCGTCCTTTTGTGGTTGGTTTCTGCGTCGGTGCTGCCGTAGTGGTCGAAGCTTATGTCAAGCTGCTCGAAGATTTCTTTGAAGTGCTTGTGGTATTCTTCGACAAGTCTCTTCGGCGAAACGCCACGAGCCTCCGCACTTAACACAATGGGCGTGCCATGAGTGTCAGAGCCGCATATGAAGGTTACGTCGTGCCCAAGCTTCCTGAGCACCCGCACGTAAACGTCCGCAGGCACGTAGGTGCGAAGATGTCCGATGTGACACTCACCGTTTACGTAGGGCAGCCCGCATGTCACCAGCATCGGACGCTCAGGTGTTCTGATGTTCGGTTTCATGCCAGTCCCTCGTAGCGTATTTGCGCTTCTTATTTAAAAGCGTCAATGTCGCAGCGGCGTAGAACCCTCCAAAGTCCCAGTGTGTCAAAATTGGCTTCTGCTCCAAAGCCGACGCAGAGTGCCCTTAAGTCTCCGCCCCTCTTTTCAAAAATCAGGGACTTCTCTACGTCGAGAACCAGCATTCCCCCCTCACGCCCAGCGAAAATCGTCATTTATCCGCGGCTCCAAACTCCCCCCTTTTAAATTAGTAAGGGGAAAGCTTCAGCTCGTCAGGACCTATCAATTGCCTCTTTGTTGCTTTCTCCTTGATAACATTCTACCTGTTTAACGAAGTGATAACCGAACAAGCGATCCGACGATGAGCTAAAAACACGCTCGCCCCGCAAGGCAAACAAGAGCGGCAAACAAAACAAATGGCTAATTCGCATCATCGGGTTTAGCTTTACACTTATGCTCGCCGGTCTTGACGTAATGCTCGAAGTGTTCGAGCCATTCTGGGTTTTGCTGTGGAGCATTCTGGACGAACTCTACGAACTTCGTGAGACGCTCCAATGTTTCCGGATGGACGTTATGCTCGATTCGGCAAGCATCCCGCTCTGCAATCTCGCACTCGACGCCGAGAATCCTTAAAAAGTTCGCAATAGTCTCATGCTTCTTCTGAACAGCTCTCGCAATCCTTTCGCCTTCAGCAGTGAGCGTGAAGCCCCGGTACTTTTCGTGGACGAGAAGCCCTTTCTCGCTCAACTTCTTCACCATCTCGGTCACCGTCGGCGGGCGGACGTTCAGACGCTCTGCAATCTCGATAATCCTCGCATACCCTTTTTTGCTTATCAGGTCATAGATTGCCTCGAGGTAGTCCTCAGCCCGTTCGGTTGCTTTCTCTTCCATTTTATTTAGTTTGTTATCAATTTGCTTAAGAGTTGCTCTTAGGGGTGACACCGCCCAAAGCCCCCCGCCGCAGATGCGGAAGAATGGCGACTGCGACGAGCGAAAGCCAGACCTCCGGTCTAATTTCGGCGAGCAACGAGAACTCTTCTAACTCACCAAGCGCATACATGAGAGCGTCGGCGCCGGCAATGAGGATGTAGAGAAGCCCGAAGACCAGAGCGAGCGCAACACCGACGATGACAAACGAGATGCCAACCTCCTGCCCATCGAAAAGCTCCTTGGCGCCTAAGAAGAAAGTCGCTGCGATGACGAGCAAGCAGAGACCGCCGAAGACGTCCGCTGGCATTCTTTCTGAAAAACCTGCGACGTTCGCCACTTCGAGCATGCCGAGCGTTGCGTAGAGCGTCCCAAGGACAGCGGCGTAAACCCCCATGCCGATTGGATTTCCAATCTGCATTCTCACAACTACCCCCTCCTAAACAAAAAGAGAACCAATGCCGATGATGACCGCTGCAACGACGTATGCGAGAATCAGCTCGTAGGCGACGAGGAAAAGCGTCCACTTCCAAGAGCCGGTTTCGGTTTTGACGATGCCAAAGGTTGCAAGGCACGGCAAGTATATCAATGTGAACGCCATGAACGCAAACGCCGTGACAGGGGTCATGTGCGCAGCAACCGCAGTCGCAATCCCCTCCTCGCCGGCGACGCCGTATAGAATGCCAAAGGTTTCGACCACGATTTCCTTGGCGAGGAAACCAAAAAGAAGGGCGACTGCGCATTTCCAATCGAAGCCGAGCGGTCTTAGCAATGGCTCAAGCGCATGCCCAAGCATGCCTGCATACGTCACTTCGAGCGGCGCGCCCCACGGGAACGACGCCAACGCCCAAAGGACGATCGCACCTGCAAAAAGAATTGTTGCCGCTTTCTTCAGGAACACGACAGCACGCTGCCACGTTTTAAGGAGGACGCCACGAAGCGTCGGTCGTAGATACGGCGGGAGTTCGAGGATGAAGGGTGCAGGTTTACCTCTGAGCTGTGGGATGGTTTTTCTAAAGAGCAACGCCATGAGGATGGCAAGAGCGATGCCCAGCACATACATGGAGAAGACAGCGGCACCGGCGTAGGCGCCGAAGAATGCGCCTGCGAGCAGCATGTAAACGGGAAGGCGGGCGCTACATGACATCAGTGGGTTTACGAGGATTGTGATGAGCCTGTCGCGCTCGTCGTCGATGACACGGGTTGCCATGATTGCGGGAAGGTTGCAGCCAAAGCCGAGGAGTAGCGGAATGAACGAACGCCCATGCAGTCCGAGGCGATGCATGAGGCGGTCCATGACGAAAGCGGCTCTTGGCAGGTAGCCGGAGTCTTCGAGGACTGCGAGCGCGAGGAACAGGAAGGAAATGGGAAAGATGAAGACAAGAACGAAGCCAAGCCCACCGCAAATGCCGTCAGCCCAAAGGGATGCAAGTGGCGTCCCAGTCTCGCCAACGAGCGAGCCGAGCCAGCCGAAAGCAGCTTCCAGCATCACCATGAATGGCTCAGAGACGGAATATGCAAACTGGAAGACCGCATACATAAGCGTCAGGAATATCGGGATGCCGAGCGCCCGGTGCAAGAAGACATGGTCAAGCATGTCGGTAAGCGTCAGTTTCTCCCCTCTCCTGCGGACGCTCTTCTTGAAAACGTCTTCCGCAACCTCGTAACGCTTTGTAGGCAGCAGAACATCTAAATCCTCACCAAGCTCCCTCGAGAGCTCCTCCCTTATCTTTCTAATTTCCTCCACAATAACCCCTCCTAAATGGACTTCGAAACAAGTTCCTCGACACTCTCGTCGCCCTCAAGGAGTTTAACTGCGAGCCATCTCAGCGGATACCTCCGAGAAAGCTCCTCACATCTCGAAAGTATGGCTTCAATCCGCTTTATCGCCGCTTCGATTTCTTCGCCGAAGTGGAAAGTTACGTGGCGGCGTTTTTGCCTCGCAGCCTCGACGATGGCGTCCTTAAGTTCCTCGATGCCCTCGCCATGAATTGCGACGCACGGCACGACCGGAACGCTGAGAAGCTTTGAAAGCATGCCCGCATCAACCTCGTAACCCTTGGATGCGGCGATGTCCATCATGTTCAACGCAACGACGACCTTCGCCTCTAGCTCAAGCAGCAATAGCGTCAAATACATGTTTCTTTCGAGATTCGAGGCGTCCACGATGTCCACGACGACATCTGGCTTCTCTTCGACGATATAGTTACGAGCGATAAGTTCATCGAGCGAGCGGGCGGTCAGGCTGTAAGTGCCGGGGAGGTCCACAATCTCCATATCGACGCCATGGTGCGTGCAGCGCCCTACCTTTTTCTCGATGGTTACGCCCGGCCAGTTCCCGACATGCTGACGAGCACCTGTCAAGCTGTTAAAAATCACGGTCTTGCCCACGTTAGGATTCCCGACCAACGCCACTTTTATCATGAACGCCCCCTCCCGTCTTTCAGGGTTTTGGTTTGCGACTCGACACTCTTCGCAGCCTCAACACCAAGAGGGGCTGCAGTCTTGCTGCTTTCGCTCCCGCCGACATGCACGAGCACGTTTTCAGCTTCGGCGCGGCGCAGCGAAAGCTCATAGCCCTTAAGTCTGAACTCCACGGGGTCGCCGAGGGGCGCAACCCGCACAACCTCAATCTCAGTGCCGGAAACAATTCCCATGTCAAGGATACGACGACGCAGCTTTCGCTCGCCGACAACCCTGACGACGACGCCCCGCTCGCCGGGACGCAGCTCGCTCAGCCACCGTTCCATGATTTAGAGAGCGACGTTAGGCACTAAACAAGGCTTCCCTAACAATTTTCGGATTTCTGAATTTTCCTAAGATGTAGCTCGGCGGGCGCCGCGAGCTTCTCAGCGGAAGTCTCTACGGCATTCACGGAGGCGTCGTTGAAAATGGAGAGCGCAGTTTTGAAAGCTCAGTAATGTTCGTTCTGAGCCTCTAGGATTTTGACAGCCTCGCTGATGTTCGGGCTTGCGATTTCGAGGACGCCAAGCATGACTAGAAACGGAGGACTCACGTTATTAACAGCAGCCTCGACAGCCACCGTCCAATTCACGCTGGAGTGCCGTGCGAACGGCGAGTAGGAATAAATCACAGCCACGGTAACTGGTGACGTTAGCACGCACGCCGCCCCGCTCTTCCTCTTCATTCGCATCCTTAGCAGCGGTGGACGTAACTGCCGTAGTCGCAACGCCTCCAACACGCACAGAATTTATCTTTCGTATCTCTCCCATGGTTTCATCGAAAGCACTTCACTTTTAGGGCGTGAAAAAAGAATTCCTTAAGGTCGTTAAGCTCGGACTAGGAAATCAGCTATTTAGATTTGGCGGAGCTACCGAATTCGTATCAGTCGCCTTGCGTCACCACGAAACCCTCCTTGCGTCACCACGAAACGCTTTATCAGGAGAATGGTCTCAGGGCGCAACTCGTGCTCCATGACGTGCGCCTCCTCTTCGATGACGTTTTCAGCGACGCCGATGAGCCGCAGGAGCGCAACTACGGCATCATGCCGCTCTTTCACTACCTCGGCGATCTTCCGCCCTTCTTCGGTGAGGGTGATGCCGTCGTGCTTCCGATATTCGATGAGACGGAGGGCATTGAGCTTCTGAAGCATCTCCACCACGCTTGGCGGCTTCACGTTAAGAACACTCGCAACGTCTTTGACCCTGACGTAGCCCTTATCCTCTACCACTTCTAAGATGACCCGAAGGTAGTCTTCAGCCCGCTTACTTAACCCCCATCGCCGCCCCATCTCACAATTTTAACCTTGCCTAAATATATTAAGTATTCCTAAGTTCATGCCCATTACATCTCGTCACAGCACCGGCGAGTTAAAGCTTCACCCTGCCCACGCCCACATATTTAATGCGGCTGCTGCCCGTCTTCTCAGTAACGCCCTCCGCGGCGGTGGCATCAGCGGTATCCTCGTAGGCGAAAACCATCTGCTTGCGGACGCTTTGCGCAAGGCGGACTGCTCTCGAAAGCTCAGGCATGAAGAAAATGTGTTCTCGGGGGACGACGTGCACGAGGTATTTCGAGTGTGGCTGCTCCATGCGCTCGTAAACTCTGAAGTGCGAGCCGAACTTGAAACCGGTCTTCACTATCAGCCTCCGTTCCCGCAGGTCTTCGTAAACTGCGTATTTGCTCTCAAAATCCTTTTCTATGCTGCTTGCCAGCCCTACAAACTCTTTAAAGCTGAGGAGCTTGCCGCTTGCATCTTCCACCGTTATTCTACCTCCCTTTAGCAGGTATGCCGCCTCCACCAGCGACAACTGCAAACGCCCGCCGGAAAGCTTCCCAAACCACTCTGTTTCATAAAGCCGCTTCGCTACGGCTTTGTCCCAAACGACTACTCGGTCTTCGAGGAGGCTCGCCCTCGCTGGCGTTCTCGCGGGCATCTTTGCCGGCGGTGGTGTTGAGGTGTCAACGCCCCTCGCTGCCGCACCCTTCAGCATTTCATCTTCATCGTCGCAGCGCACGCAGGTAGCCTTACCGCCGCCGCACCCAAGTTCCAACTCCTTAGCCTCGTAGAAAGTGACTTCGCTCTCCTCGTCCACGATGGCAATGATGAGCGACTTCCGCATATTCCTTGCCCTCTCTAAATGTCCGACAAGCTCCGTCATGGGAATAGGTGTTCTCTCGGAGACCACCAGCACCGAATACTTGGAGGGCTTCTCCCCGGGCTTACTGCCCCGCGAGTAGAGTCTGAAGTTCAGGGCGCTCGGCTTCACGTAGTAGCCCCGCTCCCGCAAGTCTTTGTAAACCAGATACCGCAGCTCGAACCCCGGAGAGCGTTCCAGAGCTATTTTAAAAAATTCTTCCAAGTTTAAATTCCTGCCTTGCTCCTTGACTAAAATCTTACTCTTTTCAAGCAAGTATGCAGCCTCTTCAAGAGTAAGCACGATGTTGTCCCCTTTTTTCCTGCCGTAGCCTCTCGGCAGCTCGCCCCTGAGCGTTACGACAATGCCCACAAGCTCGCCTTCTTCCGACACGCTCCTAACCTCGTTAGAATACTGGGTGCGGGCACGCTCTCGGTGGGCTCCATTACCGCAACGCCGCCACAGGGCGTCGCTCAGCACCGCTACCCCACGAGCGCCGACCGTCCACGGTGGGTCTGCTCCCTTCCGGGCCTAAACCGGTGCCCGTGGCGAAGGCGTGCGACAAGCCCTCCAGCCAGCCGCCACGCCAACGGCAGCCCCGCAGGACGATGCCTCACCGTTAAGCCCTGCGTGACGCCACGGCAAGCGGAAGCCGCCCTCGAGCTTCGCCCCCCGCATCTCGACGGTTTCGGGTCACAGGGGACGCCGAGCCCCCCGGGCTAGCCCGCACCCATATATAGTTCGGCAACGCCTCAAATAAACCTGCCGCCGAATCATGGGGGGCAATTAAGATGGAGTCGAAGAAGGTAATATGGTCCAAAGCACGTATAGCACTATAATATGCGAGAGCAGGTGATCTTGTGCGGGTGAGAGTTGCCGTCGGTTCAAATAACCCTGTAAAGATAAAGGCTGTGGAGCGGGCGTTCTCGCACTTCTACAATGCCGTCGTGGAGAGCGTCGCAGCGCCTTCCGGCGTCTCCCGCCAACCTTTCGGTGACGACACTATAAAGGGTGCGGTGAACAGGGCGACGTTCGCATTAAAGGCGACTGCGTCGGACCTCGGCGTCGGCATCGAGGCAGGGCTCTTCCCAGTGCACGGCACGCTCACTGGCTACGTCGACGTCCAATGGTGTGCCATCGCCGACCGCTATGGCAGAATCACGCTCGGTTGCGGTCCGGGCTTCGAGCACCCGCCACCCATCATAAGGAGGGTGCTTGAGGGCGTTGAGGTTGGAGACGCTATGGAAACGCTCACTGGCATCAGGGACATAGGAGCGAACATCGGCGCCGTCGGATTCCTCACGAAAAGCATTCTCACACGAGAGACGATCACTGAGCATTGCGTCCTCATGGCACTTATCCCAAGGATAAACAAGGAATTGTATTGGTGAGTATTGGTGCCCCCTATGCTCTTTTGCGCATCCCGCTCGGCTCAATAATACCTACCGCTGCGGTGTAGTCTTGCCATCCTGCAACAAACCGCCCCAGCGGCTTTTAGTAAAGAATTTATTACACAAATACAAACAGAAAATTAAAACCAGATGTTCATCTCCTCTGGGAGGGTTTGAATTGCAGGATATTGATACCACGAAATACGTCATTCACGCTAACATCCATGCTGAGGGCGTGGTTGAGAAATCGGACGTCATAGGCGCAATATTCGGACAGACCGAGGGGTTGCTCGGCGACGAGCTCGACCTCAGGGACCTGCAGCGGAGCGGACGCATAGGCAGAATAGAGGTGAATATCGAGTCGAAGGGCGGGAAGTCCAGCGGCACCATCGAAATACCCTCAAGCCTCGACAAGGTCGAAACCGCAATACTGGCGGCGGCACTTGAGACCATCGAGCGGGTTGGCCCCTGCATCGCCCGCATTTCCGTCACGAGAATCGAGGACGTGCGGGAGACGAAGAGAAAGAGAATAGTGAACCGGGCGAAGCACCTCTTGCGGGAGAAATTTGACGAGGGCGTTGATAGTCAAGAACTGATGGAAGAAGTGAAGCAGTCGTTAAGAGTCGAAGAGGTTACATACTACAAAGGCTTGCCAGCAGGCCCCAACATCGAGGACTCCGACGCCATCATCATCGTGGAGGGGCGGGCTGACGTCATAAACCTGCTGAAATACGGCATCAAGAACGTGATAGCTGTCGAGGGCACGAACATTCCGCCTGTAATAAGTAAGCTCTGCAAGACGAAAACTGCTACCGCTTTCATAGACGGCGACCGTGGTGGCGAGCTGCTTCTGAAAGAGCTTATGCAGGTCGCAGACATCGACTACGTCGCAGTTGCGCCCGAAGGGAAGGGCGTGGAGGAATTGTCATACAAGGAAGTAATGAAGGCGCTACGCAACAAGACGCCAATAGAGCAGCTTGAATACCTCAGGGGGCGAAGGCTGCAGAGACGTAGGCGGGAGGAGTTTGCGGGGTTTGAGGTTTGGGAGCCTCAGGAAAACGATGCAGGCATGAAAGCCGACGTTACGCCTGCAGCAGCGACGGCAGCAATGGCAGCGACGGTTGCAGAAAAACGGCTGGGCCTCAGCGAGCACTTAAGAGAGCTGAACGGCACTTTTAACGCAAGATTCCTTGACGCCGCCGGGAATGTCGTTCGAGAGGTGGCGGTGCGGGACCTCGTCGAAGAGCTGAAGAACGCTGACGCTGCAGTCAAAGGCATCGTCTTCGACGGTGTGGTCACGCAACGCATCGTGGATATAGCTGCGGAGAAAAACTTAGAATACATAGTCGGCATGAAGCTCGGTAGTGTCGTGAAGGTTCCCGTCTCGCTAAAAATCATGACGAGTGCTGACTTGAAATGAGGCTCGCGCACATCTCAGACACGCACCTCGGCTTCAGGCAGTATAACCTGGAAGAGCGAGAGCAGGACTTCTACGACGCTTTCGCCGAGGCTGTCGAGAGAGCTTTGGAAGAGCGTGTTGCTGCATTCATACACGCCGGCGACCTCTTCGACACGCCACAGCCGCCGATACGTGCGCTGCACGTGTTCAAAAATTGCATCCGTCGTATAAGGGATGCCGGCGTGCGGTTTTATGCGGTGCTTGGCGATCACGACACGCCGAAACGCCGAGGCATGCCGCCGCATACCCTTTTTGACATCCACATCCTCGGCACGAACGGAACGCTGCAGCATACCATCCTGCGTGAAAGCGGCGAGGAAGTGCTGCTGGCGGGCATTTCGAACTTGAAGGGCAGGAGAGTGCAAAATCTTAATGAGGAGCTGAGAAAGTTCGACCGCTTGGCAAGCGGCTACGAAAACGCAGTGCTCGTAGCACATCAAGCCGTGAAACGATTTTTACCGTTTGAGGGAGCTTACGAGCTTGAAGACGAGTCTTTACCTAAGCTCGCAACCTATTACGCCTTCGGGCACATACACGCAAGGACCACGCTCAATTTCGGCAGGGGGCTGTTTGCATATGCGGGCTCCACAGAAATAACAAGCAGGGACGAAATTCCTGTCTGGGAGGAACGCGGGAAAGGCTTTTTCATCGTTGACGTCGAGCGTGGCGGAGTTGATGTCCATAGCATTAACCTCGATATAAGACCGCAGGTGAACGTGAATGTCAGGGCTGACGCATTAGAAGAGGTGCTTAAAGTGCTCGCAGCTCACAGGAAGAAACCAGTTCTACATGTGCTCGTCGAGACCGAACGGGAAAATAAGACCTTTATCGTCGAACGGCTCAAGAAGCTCGTCTCTGGCAAAGTCCTGTATCTACGTCCCCTCTTTGTAACAAAAAATGTGCAAGAGAGAGTTATAAAAGTGAAAGAAAGCGACAAAGAAGATATGATAAAACAGTTTTTGTCTACACTTTTAAAGGATGAAACACTTGTGCAACTCTCCATGGAACTTTATATGAGACTTTCCGAAAATGACATCAATGCGGCGCTCGCCGAGGCAGACGAGTCCTTTAAGAGCATGCTGTCCCGTAAACAACTTATAAATCCGTAGCTCATAATGTATGGGGTCGTGGGGTAGCGGACTATCCTAGCGGGCTTCGGACCCGCTGACCTGGGTTCAAATCCCAGCGACTCCGCTCTTATATTATTTCAGACTTAGATTGCTCCAAGGGGAGAAAATATTTGTATGTCTGCAGCCATTGCGAGAGGAGAAGCGGACCCGAGAGCTGCTCAGTAAGCCGGATGGCGAACTGGAGAGCAATAGGAGTTTGTGGATTTATCCATAAGATGGTTTGGGGGAGACGGGGTAGTTAGTTAATTTTCATACTTTGAGGTTGTAGAAATATGTTAAACGAGCCCAGGGCTATAAGCTCTGGCAGGGGCTATGGTGAGCCAGCCCGGACACGCCGTGAAGCCAAAGCTCCGGAGCGGTGCGCCTTAGTTCGACGGAGAGACTTAAGCTCCCGACTTCGGTCGTGGAGTAGCTTACCAACTTTTCCCGAACCCCACAAACCAAGCGTTGAGTTGCCGCTTACCCCTGCGGCTGCTTAAACAAACGGATTTTTCCACTGCTTCACCACTTCTGCAACCTCAGGGCGCATGATTTCGGGCGGCGGCGTTTCCCCTCGCATTAGCATCTCTCTGAGCCTCGTGCCGCTGAAGCTCGTGTGGAACTCCTTGCCGTGCGGGCATATCTTCTCGTTGACTACCGTCATACACTTGCGACAGTAAAAGAATGATTTGAAGAAAACGGGAACGATGCCGAGGTCTGGAAATTCGCTGAAAATTTCCTGGGCGGCGTAAGGCTCGTAGTAGGAGCCGACGCCAGCGTGGTCACGCCCGACGATGAAATGCGTGCAGCCAAAGTTTTTCCTGACGATTGCATGGTGTATAGCTTCTCTCGGACCGGCGTAGCGCATTTCCATCGGCAGTATGCTCATAACTGCATTTTCCTTCAAGTAATAGTTACGAAGGAGCGCCTCGTAGGCTGCGAGAATCACTTCGTCTTTGAAGTCCCCACTTTTCTTCTTTCCAATGACCGGGTTTATGAAGATGCCATCAACGAAGGTGAGCGCCGTCTTCTGCACGTATTCATGACCAAGGTGCGGCACGTTCCTTGTCTGGAAACCAGCAACGCTCCGCCAGCCTCGCTCCTTGAACAACACCCTTGTCTCCACGGGTCGCAAGTAAAATCTTGAAAACGGCGGCTCCACTTTCCCGAACATCTCGATGCTGCCCCCCAGCAGACACTCTCCAAGCCTATAAACCTTAGTGACGCCAGGATGCGCCTTGTCCGTCGTAAGAAAAACTTTTTCCGCAAATTCGCCCTTGTCGTAGCCATAAATGCTTTCGACATGCATCAGAGCGACCTCACGCCCGCCGGCGTCGCAGAGCGTCAGCGTGTCTCCATCTCGGAGTTCGAGACGCCTACGCTCGTCCTCCGAAATGTCAAGAACTATGGGGATTGTCCAAGGCGTGTCATCGGCGAGCCTCTTCTCATAAAGCACGTTCTCAAAGTCACTCTCGCATAAAAATCCCTTTAAAGGGCTGTAAATGCCGTGCGCAATGTTCCTTAAGTCGCTTAAAAGCTCCTCGCCCAACTTTAACCTTGGCAGCTCCTTGGCTTCTCTCTCCGCAGCTTCCTTTCGCCTGCCGCTCAGCGCTCTGTTCACGAGCCGTCCGCCGTGCGGCTTCGGAAGCGACATGCCCTCACCTGCCAACTTTAGTCAAGATAGCCAAGCGCCTTTAACCGCTCTTTCACCTTCTCCTCGTCCTCCTCGGAAAATGGCACTTCCTCCTCTTCCTCCTCCACGACCTCCCGCAGCACATACGTCACGTATGAGGCGACGGACGTGAATTCCGTCCCTTTAATCCGCTCTTCTATCTTTTTGAACAACGACGCAGGTATGGAAACCGTCTTGAATTTCTCCTCCTTCTCTTTTTCGCCCATATTTCCACCTCGTCATCTTGTCAGCTCTTAGACTTGGCCGTCACCGCTCCAACAACGTTCCATTTTAAATTATCAAGGGATATTTAACTTTGTTGCCGGGAAGTCCCGTGAGAGTGGGGAGGAGAGCCGCCCATAACTCACCTATGTTCAGAAAAAACATGGAGGAGCAAGATGCTTAGTTACAGATTCGGATTATATCTCTCAAAGACCTCCGAGCGAATACTAAGCGAGTCCCCTGAGCTCTGCCGCCGCGGCTCTACAATTGTCCGTTCATGGAAATCGAGACGGCTAAGAAGTATGGAAAAAGTTAACGCCGAGAGAGACGCAGTCGTTGACTGTGAATCCGGTGGATGCTTCCAAAAGGACCAAGAGAGATGCAGATTTTAAATCAACTCATTTAAAAAAAGAAGAAGAAAAAATGAGGGGGGCAGGTAGAGCAGTTATAAAAGTAAACTCAAGAGGCACATCGGAAGGATTATCCTTAGACCCCAAGAGGTTACATTTCAGCTAAACAGGATATAAGATTCGGAGCTGGAGCAGCTCTAAGATGCCTGTGGAGCGGGGGTCGCTACGCCTCGTAACCGCAAAAGCGATTGGCGAGGGGCAAGTCCCCTCGTGATGAAGCAGGAAGCCCCTGCCGGGGGGAGTTCACATCGATGTAAACTCGACTGCAAATATCGTTGAAGAGGAGCCCCATGTCAATTAAAATCATAAGAAGGACGCAAAGCCTCTGCCCCACTTGCCTAAATGTCATCCCAGCGGAGCTTTACGAAAACGAGAACGTCATTTACCTACGGAAGCGCTGTGAGAGCCACGGTGAGTTTGAAGATATTTATTGGACAGATGCCGAACTTTACAGACTCTTTGAAGCACGTGATGCGCTTTTAGGCGTGCATCTCCCTAAAACTGCAATTGCGACGGGGACGCCAGCGGAAGTGGAGGAGCGGGGCTGCCCGTTTGACTGCGGACTCTGCGTAAGGCACGAATCGGCAACGACACTTGCGATAATCGACGTTACTGAGCGGTGCAACTTGCGATGTCCGACGTGCTTTGCGGCTGCTGGTGGCGGTAAGGACCCCAACGCTGAAGAGATAAAAGCTGTAATAGACCGACTGAGCAAGTTGCGTCCGAAACCCGCCGGGATTCAGTTCAGCGGCGGTGAGCCGACGCTTCGGGACGACTTGGCGGAGCTCGTTGCGTATGCGAAACGCCGCTTCGAGCACGTTGAGGTGAACACCAATGGATTACGGCTTGCAGAAAGCGCTGAGTATTGTAGAGAACTTGAGACTGCGGGTTTGAGTGTCTTTTATCTCCAGTTCGACGGCATCGGTCCGCAGCCCTACGAAACCCTGCGTGGCAAAAATCTTTGGGACGTGAAGAAGCAAGCGATAGAAAATCATAGGCGGGCGGGCGAACGCCCTGCTATCGTTCTCGTGCCGACAGTCGTGCGTGGCGTCAACGACGGACAGATTGGTGAAATAATCAAATTTGCGGCAGCAAACGCCGACGTGGTGCGTGGCGTGAACTTCCAACCCGTCTCGCTCTGCGGACGCACCTCTTTCGACGTCAGCCGTAGAGTCACAATTCCCGACGTTCTACACGCAGCGGAGCAGCAAACCTCGTTCCTCAAAGCCACAGACTTCTTCCCCGCAAGCATAATGAGCCTGTTTATAACCTCGTGGGGCGGACCACCAGTTGGCTGCCATTTCTGCTGCGGCGCCGTTTCCTATCTCATCGTCGGCGACAGCCATAAAAGCGGCAAGGGCGGCAAACGCAGTAAGATGCCCACGCCGGCGCCGATAACAAGATATTTAAACGTAGAAAGGTTGGCGAGAGGGTATGCTCGCAAGCTCCAGCGTAAGCAGGAAATTTCAACGCTAGACGTTTTAAAGAGCGTTAAGCCTCGTCTGCTCCTCAGCCCCCACTTCCTGCTCGATGCCTTCAGGCTCAAGAGCAAGAAATACGACGATATTAGCGCTCTGCACTTCAAGCTCCTACTCGTCGGCGCCATGCACTTCATGGACGCTTTCAACTTCGACTTGGAAAGAGTCAGGCGCTGCGTCATACATTACGGTTTGCCTGATGGACGTGTCGTGCCGTTCTGCGCATACAACAACATCCACAGGGGGTCCTAATGAGCGGTGCAACGTTTGCGGCGTTGGCAAAGCCAGCACTTGCATTCCTGTCCCTATTTTTCCTCCTACTCGCCTTCAAAAAGGAAAATATGACTATGGCGCTCTCAGGCTGGCTTTTACTCGTCTCTTATTGGCTTATTGAGTTTTTTGCGCTACTTAAAGTTGGAGAATCCTTCGACGCCGCTGTGGCGTTCCTCGTGCTTCTTTTCAGCGCATTGCTTGCGTGGCATGCAGCCACCTGCGAAGACAGCAGCGCTGACGGCGATGACGCTGAAAGGCGTCGGTTCCTGGTGCTGATGGCGAAGGTGAGCTTCATTTGCGGAATGTGTTACTTCCCGTTTTCAGAAATAGAGCCTTTGGGCACACTTTTGATTTATGTGAATGCTGCGCTCGCCGCCACCACTATAAACTTCCTTCACGGCATCGGACTGCTGAGTCTGAGCGTCCGTGTAGAGTTTCCTGCGTTCATCCACGCAGCAGGCATGGCGTTGCCGCCTATCGAGATAATTCTGGCGTGCACCGCCATCCAGAGTATCGTAATATTTACAGGTATCATTTTTGGCGTCGAGGCGCCGCTTAACAAGAAAATAAAGGCGTTTCTCGTTTCTGTTCCTGTGATTTTCGTGTTGAACGTTTTTAGGAACGTCTTCGTCACCGCCGCTTATTTCGGGACGTGGTTCGGGAGTGCCCCCCTCGAAAGCTTCTACATCGCACACCACATCCTCGCAAGAATCTTCGTCCTCGCCACGCTCATAATAATTGCCTATGCGGTCTTTGTCATCCTTCCTGAGACCCTTGACCTCGTAGAAAAGCTGCTAACTCTCCCACTTGGCGGGCGGAGACGTGGCGGCGTCCGTTAGCGTGTCGAGAGCGAAAGTTATTTATAAGGGCTGACGATTTATAACAAAAAATGTTGATTATCCAAGAGGTGCTTCCATGCAAGTCGTAAAGGGGTATGATGATTGGATGCATACGGAGACGGGGCTGTCGCCGTGCTGGGGGTATAACGAGCCCGACGAAGTCCCCGCAAGAGCGGGTCAGATCGACCTTAACGTGTATAACGTCATCGACGAGTGGCTTAATAAGCATCCGAGGGAGAAGGGCGCCCTCGCCCACCGGATAGGAGGAAGGAAAAATAGGACTCAAAGCTTTATGTTCGACTGGTTGAACGGCGGCGCCGCCATATACTGGACGCTCGGGCAATACCCGAAGAGGAAGGGCGAGCGCGCCTGCGTCATTTTTCCCGTTTACAACTTCCACGACCGCCAAGAGTGCGAATACGCCTCCGAAGACTGCGTTAAGTATTATGAGATTTTTAGTAACATCTCCTGGAGCACTTATACCATCGGAAGCTCCCTAACTTGGCACTGGAGCGGCTCGTTCTGGCGGCGAGAAGAGGTCTTCCTCCACGGCTTCCTCACTATTATCATTGCGGCGATGACGAACTACTGTGGGATGAGCAAGCCGATGTGCAACGATGAGAAGATTTTCGAGCTCTGGGAGGAGGCAAAGTGGCGCCGGGCTAAAATCAAAAAGCTGCGGGCGTGGATGAAATTTTTAAAAACGCCGACGCTTTTGAACCTGAGAAGAGCCGAGCTCGAAGCGGCGAAAGCTGACTACTGGCCGTATAGGCGGCTGGTCGAGGTGCGGTGGCCCGAGAAGTACCTCGATG